>NZ_LJHZ01000009.1:0-36408 GCF_001296055.1 Novosphingobium sp. AAP93 | reverse complement strand
CGAGCGAAGTCGAGACACCAAGCGCCGCGCTCGGTGTCTCGACTTCGCTCGACACGAACGGGGGGCGGGCACGTCCTGATTTAAAAAGCGGGATCGAACCCCGGCGGCAGTTCGCCGTCGCTCGCACTGTCCGGAGAACCCGGCACATGGATGCCGCATTCGACCTTGTCCCAGCCCTTCCAGCGGCCCGAGCGCGGGTCCTCGCCCGGCGCGACCTTGCTGGTGCAGGGGGCGCAGCCGATCGAGGGGTAGCCCTGCGCCACCAGCGGATGGCGCGGCAGATCGTGGCGGACCATGTAGGCTTCGAGGTCCTCCGAACTCCACGAGGCGAGCGGATTGAACTTCAGGCGCCCTTCGGCATCGGTGCGGTCGATCTCGAAGCGCGGGAGGCCGCTGCGGGTGGCCGACTGGAAGCCCTTGCGCCCGCTGATCGAGGCATCGAACGCCAGCAGCGCGCGCGCCAGCGGCTGCACCTTGCGGATCTCGCAGCAGCCGTCCGGATCCCATGACCAGCGCAGGCCGTTCTCGTCCTTCTTCGCGACAAGCTCCATGTCCGGTTCGACGATCAGCAGGTTCGTGAGGCCCAGATGCGCCACCAGCTGATCGCGATAGGCGATGGTCTCCGGGAAATGCTTGTGCGTTTCGAGGAAGATCACCGGGATCGTCTTGTCGACCTCGGCAATCAGGTGCAGCAGCACCGCGCTTTCCGCGCCGAAGCTGGAGACGACCGCGACTTCGCCGATCAGCTTGTCCTTGAGGACGCTGCGCAGCATTTCGGGCGTGTCGGTGCCGCGGAACAGGTTGTTGAGCCGGATCGCGTCACTTTCGGTGAAGCGCGGTCCGGTGTCGATCCGGTCGGCGGCCCGTGTGGTGTTATCGGCCATGACGAAGCGCCCAGATGGGCGCGCGGCCGTCCACCGTCTTCTGATAGACCTCGGGCCAGGTCGCCAGCGCCTTGTCGGCGGCGGTCTGCGGGATCGGCTTGTCGGGCGCGAAGGCATCGAACCCGCAGCGGCGCATGTGGCTCAATTGGTCGATCAGCACATCGCCCACCGCGCGCAGTTCGCCGGCATAGCCATGCTCGCGCAGGATGCGCGCGGCGGAATAGCCGCGCCCGTCGCCGTAGCTCGGGAAGTTGATCTCGATCAGCGCGATGCGGTCGAGCGCGGGCAGCAGCGCACGCGCGTCGTCGCCGGGTTCGATGCGGACGGCAGTCGCGTTGCCCTGCACGGCAAAGGCGTCGACCGTCACCGCCGGATCCCCCACGGGCTCGTCATCGCGGTAACGCAGGCAGTGCTCAACCATAGATCGCCTCCTTGAACGGAGCCATGCCGAGGCGGCGGTAGGTATCGAGGAAGCGTTCCCCGTCCGCGCGCTGGGCGAGATAGACGTTCGTGACGGTCTCGATCGCATCGACGATGCCGTCCTCGCTGAAGCCGGGGCCGACGATCTGGGCGAGCGAGGTATCCGCCGCTTCCGAACCGCCGAGCAGCAGCTGGTAGTTCTCGGTGCCCTTCCGGTCGACGCCCAGAATGCCGATGTTGCCGGCGTGGTGATGCCCGCAGGCATTGATGCAGCCCGAAATCTTGAGCTTCAGTTCGCCCAGCGCGCGCTGGCGTTCCGGCTCGGCGAACCGGGCCGAGATCTTCTGCGCCAGCGGGATCGAGCGCGCATTGGCGAGGCTGCAATAATCGAGCCCCGGGCAGGCGATGATATCGCCGATGAGGTCAAGGTTCGCGGTCGCGAGACCCGCCGCATCGAGCTTTTGCCACAGCGCGTAGAGGTCGCTCTGCTTCACATGCGGCAGCACGATGTTCTGGGTGTGGGTCACGCGCAGTTCGTCAAGGCTGTAGACTTCCGCAAGCTCGGCCATCAGCCGGATCTGGTCCGCCGTGGCGTCGCCCGGAATGCCGCCTGCAGGCTTCAGGCTGATGACGACCGCCTTGTAGCCCGCCTGCTTGTGCGGCGTGGTGTTCTGGTCGGCCCAGACCGCGAAGTCCGGATCGCTGCGGTCATAGCCATCGGCCAGCCCGCTTTCGAGGCCGGGATCGGCAAAGAACGCGGCAATCCGCTCGAACTCGGCCTGCGGTGGCTCCAGTCCCAGGGTGAGGATATGCGCGAACTCTTCCTCCACCTGCCGGCGGTATTCGTCCGCGCCGATCTCGTGGACGAGGATCTTGATCCGCGCCTTGTACTTGTTGTCGCGGCGGCCGTAGCGGTTGTAGACGCGCAAGGCGGCCTCGGCGTAGCTCACCATCTGCAGCGCGGGCACGAACTCGCGGATCACCGGCGCGATCATCGGGGTGCGGCCCATGCCGCCGCCGACATAGAAGCGCGCGCCGATCTCGCCGGCCTCGTTCTTCACGATCTGGATGCCGATATCGTGCAGGCGCATCGCCGCGCGGTCCGTGTCAGACGCGATCACCGCGATCTTGAACTTGCGCGGCAGGTAATCGAACTCCGGATGGAAGCTCGACCACTGGCGCAGCAGCTCGGCATAAGGGCGCGGATCGACCAGCTCGTCCGCCGCAGCGCCCGCGAAGTGATCCGAGCTGATGTTGCGGATGCAGTTGCCGCTGGTCTGGATGGCATGCATCTCCACCGTCGCGAGATCGGCAAGGATCTGCGGGGCATCCTCCAGCTTGATCCAGTTGTACTGGATGTTCTGGCGCGTGGTGAAGTGGCCATAGCCGCGGTCATACTTGTCGGCGATATCGCCCAGCATCCGCATCTGGCGGCCATTGAGCGTGCCATAGGGAATGGCGACGCGCAGCATGTAGGCGTGCAGCTGCAGATAGAGCCCGTTCTTCAGCCGCAGCGGCTTGAACTGGTCCTCGGTGATTTCGCCCGCCATGCGGCGCGCCACCTGGCCGCGGAATTCCTCCACGCGCGCATCGACCATGGCCTGGTCGTATTGGTCGTACTGGTACATGTCAGATCACCCAGTTGCCGCTGTGCGGATCGGAAGGTTGCAGCGCGAGATCGGGGCGGACGGTGGGGCCCAGCGCGCGCATGCGGTCCTTGATGTGGTCCGGGCGCACCGTGCCGTCCGCGCCCTTGGTCGCACTGATGGCATAGCTTGCATTGACGCGGCGCGCGGCTTCCTCGGCGGCAAGGATCGTATCCGCCGCATCACCGACATCGACCGCATCATGGACATGGCGCGACCAGCCCTGGCCGTCCCACCAGACAACGTGGCCGCTGCCCAAGTCATTCCCCGTCAAGATCTTCACGCAGCGCACTCCGCCAACTTCTGCAATTCGATATGCCGCTCGCGCGCGGTCACTTCGCCGATCACGATGAGGGCAGGGCTCTTCACCTTGTGCTCGGCCACCAGCGCGCCAAGCCCCGCCAGCGCCCCGCGCAGCACGCGCATCGTGGGCCGCGCCGCGTTCTCGATCACGGCCACCGGCATATCGGGCGCAAGGCCGTCGGCCATCAGCTTCTCGGCAATCGCATCGCTCGTCGCGACGCCCATGTAGATCACCAGCGTGCGGCCTACGCCCGCAAGGCCCGCCCAGTTCTGGTCGGTCAGGCCCTTGCACTGCCCCGCCACAAAGCTGACGATCGAGGCGTTCTCGCGGTGCGTCAGCGGAATCTGCGCCGCCGCCGCCGCGCCCATCGCCGCGCTCACGCCGGGTACGACCTCGACCGGCACGCCCGCCGCATAGCAGGCCTCCGCCTCCTCGCCCCCGCGCCCGAACACGAACGGATCGCCGCCCTTGAGCCGGATCACGTCGTGCCCGGCCAGCGCCTCGCGCACCAGCAGCGCGTTGATCTCATGCTGCTGCAAGGTGTGGCGCGCCCGGCTCTTCGCGACCGACACCAGCCGCGCGCCTGCGGGGATCATCGCCATGATCGCCGGATCGACCAGCCCGTCATGCACGACCAGCTCCGCGCCCGCGAGCAGCCGCGCCGCGCGCAGCGTCAGCAGGTCCGGATCACCGGGGCCAGCGCCTACAAGGTAGACGGTGCCAAGTCTGGAAGGCGAATTGCTCATGGACGGCAGATGGTCCTTGTACCCTGCAATCGCCAGCGAGGAAAGCTAGGGGGGCGGCTAGATGAGCTTTAGCGGGCCTGCCCACCCCCGCCCCCTCCCGCAAGCGGGAGGGGAGTCTGGTAGCGCTTGTTACTCCCCTCCCGCTTGCGGGAGGGGGCGGGGGTGGGCCAGCGGCAAAGCGTTAGCTCGCGCGCCTACCGAGCGCCTCCGCCAACACCCGCAGCCCATCCGAATCCCGCAGTGTCACATCCGATTGCGGCAGCGGAATGCTCACGCCGCTGTCCTTCAGCGCATGCCATGCCGCCTTCAGCACGTCGGACCGCACGTTGCCCACGCCGTTCTCGGGATCGTCGATCGAGATATAGATCAGCAACTCGATCGCGCTTGCCCCGAAGGCGCTGAACAGGATCGAGGGAGCCGGATCGCGCAGCACGCGCGGCACCGTCAGCGCGGCTTCCAGCAGCAGCTTTTCGGCAAGGTCGAGATCGCTGCCGTAAGCGACGTTCACGGGAATCGTGATCCCCACCTGCTTTGAGCTGTGCGACCAGTTCTCGACTTGCGTGGTCATCAGGATTTCGTTGGGAATCAGGATCTCGCGGTCATCACGCGTCGCCACGGTGATCGCGCGCACGCCGATGGCGCTGACGACGCCGAAGGTGCTGCCCTTGGTATCGTTCACCGCGATCACGTCGCCCGGCTTGATCGAGCGGTCCATGAGGAGGATCACGCCCGCGATCAGGTTGCCGAAGGTCTTCTGCAGGCCAAAGCCGACCGCGAGGCCGAACGCGCCGGAAAACACGGTCAGCGTGGTGAGGTTGATCCCCACCGCATCGATGCCGACCAGCACCGCGACGGTCCACACCGTCACGGTCATCAGCTTCTCGCCGAGCGCGCGCTGCGTCGGATCGAGGCCCTTCATCGAACGCACGGCGCGCCGACCGACACGCCCCGCGATCCGCCCGAACACGATGACGAGCACGACGACCACGACCATCCACACCGCGTTGAACAGCGATATATGGGTGCGGCCGATATCGAAACCGACGTCGTCGAGCGACCGCGCGACCTGTGCAATGCTGCGCTGCAGCTTGGTCCACTCGCTCATAGCGCCGCCCGCCACACGGCAAGCCCGCGCGCAAGATCGGCGGTCAGGTCCGCCGTGTCCTCAAGGCCGATGGAAAGCCGCACGCCGAAGCGGTCTCCCGCCTCCAGCCCCGGCAGCGGCCAGGGGCTTGCGGTGCGGATCGGTGCGGGGTCGACCGGCGTCGCGAGGCTCTCGAACCCGCCCCACGAATAGCCGATGCCGAACAGCGCCAGCGCATCGATCAGCGCGTCGCGCGCCGCACAGGTGCCGCCCTTCAGCACGAAGCTGAACAGCCCGCACCCGCCGGTAAAGTCCCGCGCCCAGATGTCATGCCCCGGTGAATCCGGCAGCATCGGGCAGAGCACTTTGGCGACTTCCGGCTGGGCTGCCAGCCATTCGGCAATCGCCAGCGCCGAGCCGGTTTCCTGCGCCAGCCTGAGGCCCATTGTGCGCAGCCCGCGCAGCATCAGGGCGGCGTCATCAGGCGAGACGACATTGCCCAGCCCCTGCGCGCGCAGCCGCAGCTTGCGGTACCACGCCGGCCCCGCGCTGGCGCTGCCCATCATCACATCCGAATGCCCACCGACATGCTTGGTCAGGCTCATGATCGCAATGTCCGCCCCGCGTTCCAGCGCCGGAAAGCCGAGCGGCGAGGCCCAGGTATTGTCGAGCACCACCGTCAGCCCATGCGCCTTCGCGATGGCCGAGAGCGCGGGTACGTCGCAGACCTCGATGGTGAGGCTGCCCGGCACTTCCAGCAGCACCGCCTTGGTCCGCGCGCAGATCGCCGCCTCGAATGCTGCCGGGTCCGCCGGATCGAACCAGCGCGTCTCCACGCCGAAGTCCCCCAGCAGCCCGCGCCCCATCGCGCGGCTCGGCTCATAGGCGTTGTCGATCATCAGCAGCACATCGCCCGGCCGCAGCACCGTGAGCAGCGCGCCCATGATCGCTGCCACGCCGGAAGGATAGAGCACCGTGCCTTCCGCCCCCGGCTCCAGCGCGGTCAGGGCCTCGGCCAGTGCCCACTGCGTCGGCGCGCCCCGCCTGCCATAATAGAACTTGCCGTCCTCGTTGGCCGGATGCGCCCGCAGCGCCGCCATATCGGGATAGAGATGCGTGCTCGCCCGGTAGACCGGCGGATTGACCACCGCGCCCGGATGATCCGCGCTACCCGTCCACTCCGCCCGCCGCCCTGCGCCTACGAGCCGCGTGCCGATGCCAAGGCCTTCGCTGTCATGTTCCGCCATGGGAGGGTCTTAGGCGGATTTTGCGGGGAAGGGAATCCATCCCCTTTTCGCCAATGGCCCAAACCCCGCTCACCCTGAGCTTGTCGAAGGGTGCTGGTGCTGCGGTTGCGCTATATGCTTCGACAAGCTCAGCATGAGCGGGGTTGGGGGCAAATCCCGTCAGTCAAGCCCGTTGAACCAGTCGGTCGCCACGATGAATTGCTCGGCTGCAGACGGATTGTCGAATGGCCCGACCATCTTGCCATCATGGCGCGGCACCCAGGTCGATTGCTCGTCCCAATCGCTTTCCAGCAGATAGGTCTTGTCCCAAGCGAACTTGCACACGTCTGCACGGCGCTTGCCGTCGAAGCTGTAGAGTGATTTGATCACTCTGTATTCTTTGCCGAAAAGCGGGCCATGGACACTGTGCCCATTCAGCCATCTCCACAATTCGACGGGCCAAAAGCGGGCCACTGAACCTACCGCGCCGCCCCCGTTTCCTTCGGCGTTTCAGGATCCGCCCCCCATTCGCTCCAGCTGCCGTCGTAAAGCGCCACGTCGTGCTTGCCGATCAGATGCGCTGCGAAGATCAGCACGTTGGCCGTCACGCCCGAGCCGCAGCTGGTGATCAGCGGCCGGCTCAGGTCCACGCCCGCCGCATCGAACACCGCGCGAATCTCGTCCGGCGATTTCCACGTGCCATCGGGCTTGAACATCGTGGCGTAGTGCAAATTGCGTGCGCCCGGGATGTGCCCGCTGGCAAGCCCCGGCTTCACTTCCGCCACCTCGCCAGTGAAGCGCCCGGCCCCGCGCGCATCGACCACCTGCGCCGCGTGGCTATCGAGGTTCGCCAGCACATCGGCCTTGCTGCGCACGTTGCGGTCGTCGCTCCACACGGTGAAGTGGCGGTGCCGCAGCGTCTCGCGCCCTTGTGCGCAGGGGCGGCCTTCCGCCTTCCACTTGGCGATCCCGCCATCAAGCAGCGCCACATTGGTCGCGCCGAACATCGTCAGCATGAACCAGGCGCGCGTTGCGGTCTTCACCGGGCTGTCGTCGTAAAGCACGATGCGGCTGCCATCGCCGAGGCCGAGGCTCTGCATCCTGCTGGCAAAGCGTTCGGCGCTGGGGAGCATGTTGAGCCCCGGACGCTCCGGGTCGGTCAGCTCCGCAAGGTTCATGAACACCGCGCCGGGGATGTGGCACGCCTCGTATTCCAGCACCGGATCGCGGCTGTGCTCGGGCAGGAATGCGCTCGCATCGACAATGCGCAGATCACTCGCGCCCAGCTCGCTCGCGAGCCACTGGGTCGAGACCAGGGAATCCATGGGGCTTGCTCCGTCCTGCATGCGGCCCGTCTTTGCGGGGCCTTGGGGCCAATGATTAACCCTCTTGCTGCGCTGCGGCAAGGAGGAAGGGAGTGCTCCTGCCCCTCACGCCCGCTTGCCCCGCCGCGTCCGCGGGTGCAAAGGCGCGCGCAAGAAAGGACTTTGCATGACCGATATCGGCGCCACCCCGCTGCATCTGGGCCAGACCAGCAGCCTGCCCGCCTCGCCCGAGGAGGCCGTGCTCGATTACGTGCCCAATCCGCGGCAAGGCTCGCTGTTCCTCGTCCGCTTCGCCGCGCCCGAGTTTACCTCGCTCTGCCCGGTCACCGGCCAGCCCGATTTCGCGCACCTCGTCATCGACTACGCTCCGGGTGAAACCATCGTCGAATCAAAGTCCTTGAAGCTGTTCCTCGGCGCCTTCCGCAACCATGCCGGCTTCCATGAGGACGTCACCGTCGGCATCGGCCAGCGCCTGTTCACCGAAATGCAGCCCCGCTGGCTGCGCATCGGCGGCTACTGGTATCCGCGCGGCGGCATTCCCATCGACGTGTTCTGGCAATCGGATGCGCCCCCCGCCGGACTGTGGGTGCCCGATCAGGGGGTCGCGTCCTACCGCGGCCGCGGCTGAGGTTCACCAGCCCCAGCGCTGCCCTGCCGCCTCGTCGATCCAGTGGTCGATACGGTCATAGTCGCGCTGGATCCGCCCGACCGCGCGCCAGTCGCCTTCGGCGCATTCGTGCTGTTCCCTCCACTGCAGCCGGTCGATATCGCGCTGGATGCGCCGTGCGGTGCGGTAGTCGATCAGCCCGCGGCTGGTCTTCCAGCGCAGCTGCCGCTCCAGCCCATAGCCGCGCTGGCCCGAGCAGGCGCCGCCGAAATCGCCGCGATCCCCGCGCCAGCCGCCGCCATAGGGCTGGTTGTAGTCCCAGCCGTTGTTCCAGCCGCCGCGCCAGTCGTGCGCGCTGGCCGTGCCGGAGATCGTCGCCGCGCTGCCGAGGGCGAGCGCCGCTGCCAGAACCTTGGTCATCGTCTTCATCGTCGTGTCCCTTCACTGGTGCCGATGGTGCGGTTGTGCCTGATTCGCCGTGGCACGAGCCTGAATGCGACGTTGGCATTTGTTCAGCTTTCATCGAACTTTTCTGAACACCCCATCGATCCCCTTGCACAGTCCGCCATCCCTGCCGAAAAGGAGGGCCGAGAGGGCGAACCGCCCCGCTGGAGAGAATGCGCATGAGCGGCGATACCGATTTCACCGGCCGGAAGGTCCTCGTCGTCGGCGGATCGAGCGGCATCGGCAACGGCATCGCCCATGCCTTCCGCACACGTGGGGCGCAGGTCCATGTCTGGGGCACCCGTGCCCGGGCAGAAGACTATGACCCCGCCGAAGGCTCGGACCTCACCGGCCTCGGCTATACCTCAGTCGACGTCGGCGATCCCGGGGCCGTCGAGGCTGCACCCATGCCCTTCGCCAGCCTCGATGTCCTTGTCCTCTGCCAGGGCACCGTCGTCTACAAGCGCGGCGAGTTCCAGCGCGCCGGGTGGGACAAGGTCATGGCGGTCAATCTCGACAGCCTGATGCACTGCGCGATGAAGTTCCGCGCCATGCTGGCCGAAGCCAAGGGCAGCATTGTCACCGTCAGCTCGGTCGCCGCATGGGGCGCCAATATCGGCAACCCGGCCTATGCCGCGTCCAAGGCCGGTGCCGTCAGCCTCACCCGCACACTCGGCAATGCCTTCGCGGGCGAAGGTATCCGCGTCAACGGCATCGCCCCGGGCCTCGTCGCCACCAAGCTCACCAAGGTCACCACCGACCACCCCGAACGCCTCGCCGGTTCGATCGCCCGCATCCCGCAGGGCCGTCTCGGCACGCCCGAGGACATGGCCGGCGCGGTCCTGTTCCTCGCCTCGCCGCTCGCCAGCTACGTCACCGGGCAGACGCTCATCGTCGATGGAGGGCTCTCGCTGTGAAGTCATATCTTTCCTGCGCCGGCACCCTCCCCACGCCGCTCACCCTGAGCCTGTCGAAGGGTGCTGCCTGCGCGCGCAGTGCGGGCATGCTTCGACAAGCTCAGCATGAGCGGGGATGGGAGTGGCAGGAGACGAGCAGTTCACCGAAAGGGTCCCGCCCATGAAGGCTCTCCGCTACTACGGCGCGCGCGACGTGCGCTATGAAAGCATGGACGATCCTGCGCCCCAGTCCGATGGCGATGCCGTCGTCCGCGTCACCGCCTGCTCGATTTGCGGCTCCGATCTCCACATCTACCACGGCCACGGCTTCTCCAAGGATGTGGGCTTCTGCGTCGGCCACGAGGCGGTGGGCGAGATCGTCGAGATCGGCAAGGGCGTGCAGCGCCACAAGGTGGGCGACAAGGTGATGATCCCCGCCGCCGTCGGCTGCGGCCGCTGCCGCTCGTGCCTGGCGGGCGTGGTCAACACCTGCGAGTTCGGCATGGGCGCATGCTACGGCCTCTCCGCCGCGCTGCAGGGCTCGCAGGCCGAAGCCGTGCGCGTCCCCGCCGCCGATGCCAACGCCGTCGCCATCCCCGAAGGCGTCAGCGAGGAACAGGCGCTGATGATGACCGACGCGCTCGCCACCGCCTGGTACGGCGTGCGCAATGCCGACGTCGTCCCCGGCGCGTCGGTCGCGGTGATCGGCCTCGGCCCCATCGGCCTCATGGCGGTAGACAGCGCGATGGTGATGGGCGCACACGTGGTCTACGCCATCGATCCCATCCCCGAACGCCGCGCCATCGCCGAAGCCAACGGCGCCATCGCGCTCCACCCGGACGAAGCACTCGACCGCATCAAGGCTGACGGCAAGGGGAAGAAGCTCGATTGCGTGGTCGAAGTCGTCGGCAGCGACGCCACGGTCGATTTCGCCCTGCGCCTCGTCCGCCCGCGCGGCACTGTCTCGGTCATCGGCGTCCAGCAATCCCGCCGCTTCGCCTTCCCCTTGGAACGCGCCTTCGCCGCCGGCCTCACCTTCCGCACCGGCACCTGCTCGGTGCCGGAGGAACTGCCTGCGCTGTTCCCGCTGGTCCGCTCGGGCCGCCTGAAGCCCGAACGCTACGTGAGCCACCGCATGCCGCTGAGCGAAGGCGCGGAGGCTTATCGGTTGTTCGAAGCGCGCGAGGCGGGTGCGCTGAAGATGGTGCTCACGCCGGATTAAGTAACCGCCACACCACCTTCCGTTCGTGTCGAGCGAAGTCGAGACACCAAGCGCGGCGCATTGTGTCTCGACTTCGGGTCTTTGACCCGAAGTTTATCCCGAGCTTTTCGAGGGGCTCGACACGAACGGTGAGAGGGAAATGAGACGACGAAAAAACCGCTCATGCTGAGCTTGTCGAAGCATCACACGCAACCGTCGCGCCAGGACCCTTCGACAAGCTCAGGGTGAGCGGTTGGGGGAAAACGGGTCTACCCCGCCACCACCAGCTCCACCCCGGCCGCCTTCACCATCGCCGCATGTTCCGGCGCGATCCCTGCGTCGGTCACCAGCACGTCCACCTCGTCCAGCCCGCAGACGATGGTGCCGGACCCGGAGGCGAACTTCGCCGAATCCACCAGCAGGATCACCTGCTCCGCCCGGTCGATCAGCCGCCGTTCCGCCGCCACCAGCACCACATCCTGCTGCATCACGCCTTGCGGCCCCACCGAGGCCGCGCCCATGAACAGTTTGGGCGCGTGGAAACGCGGCATCGATTCCTCGCCGGCCGCGGCCAGAATGATGTTCTGCTCGCGGAATACCGTGCCCGATGGCACCAGAATGCGCGTGCCCGCCTGCGGCAGCAGCGCGTTCACGATGTGGAGCGAGTTGGTCAGCACCTGCAGGCCGAGGCCCGCCAGATGCGGGCACATCTGCAAGGTCGTCGTGCCGCCGTCGATCATCACGCCTTCGCCCGGCTCGCAGCGCAAGGCCGCCGCCGCGCCGATGGCGCGCTTGGCTGCCATGTTGCGGTTGATCGATTGGTCGAACGGCGTGCCCGCCAACTGCAGCACCGGCGCGCGCGGTCCTTCGGCCAGCTTCGCCCCGCCGTGCACCCGCACGATGGCCCCGGCATCCTCCAGCCGCGCCAGATCGCGCCGGATCGTCGCGGGCGAGGCCTCGAGCGTTGCCTCCAGCTCGCGATAGGTGACGAAGCCGGTGCCCTGCATCGCCTCGACGATCACCTTTTCGCGTTCCGCCGCGTGCACCGATGCCTCCGTGATTACATGCAATCAAAAACCGTCATGCCGCTCGGCCTCGAGTTGTTCAAGGCTTTTGCCCTCGTTGCGCGGTGCCCACACGAAGCCGATCACCCCGGAGATCATAAGAAAGCCGGTCAGGATCAGCGCCAGCGTGGTAAAGCCCGTCGCGGTCAGCAGCGGCACGAACACGCTGAACACGCCAAGGCTCACCCGCACGATGGCAAAGCAGATCCCCTGCGCGGTCGAGCGCAGCATGGTCGGAAACATCTCCGCGCTCCACAGCTGGAAGAAGCTCTGCGCGCCGAACCCGCCGCCGAACTGCAGCAGGAACACATAGGCGAGCGCCACCGGGATCGTCAGCGGAAACACCACGAGCAGCCCCATGCCGACGACCTGCACCACCGCCGAAATCGCGAACAGCGTCCGCTGGTTCACCCGGTCGGCGAATTGCATGAAGACGAGGCCAATGGAGGCCATGCCGATGGCAAAGCTCAAGGCCTGAATCGCCACCGCCTGCGCTTGCGTCGCCGCGCCCACCGTGCGCAGGATATAGGGGAAGAAGAACCCGTTGGTCCCCGCCCACAGATTCCAGAAGCCGTACATGCCGACGAGCCCGAGGATCGAGGCGAGGTGCTTGCCCCGCAGCAGCGATGAAATCGGGGGCCGCTTGGCGCCTGAAGCCTTGGCTTCCTTCCACCGCGCCGATTCCGCCATGCGCGACCGCAGAAACGTGAGCGCAATCGCGATCACCATCAGGTGCCCGAACACGATCCGCGCGCCCAGTTCACCGAGGCCCGTCAGCGCAAGGCTCATCAGCAGCACCACGACCGGCCCGAGATACCACAGCACTTGCGCCAAGCCCGAATGCCGCGCGCGCTGCCCCTCCGGCGCGCCCTCCGCAATCAGCGACCACGAAGCGGGAATATCCGCGCCCACCGCCAGCCCGACGATGAGGAAGCCCGCGATGATCATCCACGGCGCCACCGCAAACACCAGCAGCGCCATGCCCGCGGCATAGAGCAGCATGTCCCACTGGTAGATCGTCTTGCGCCCCAGCCGGTCGCACAGGATCCCGCCGACCAGCGCGCCGATCCCCGCGCCGATGGCATTCGGCCCGAACGCACCGATCAGGCCAAGGAACCCGGGCGAAAGCTGGTAATGCTCCTGCCACAGCGCCAGCGCCACCGACCCCGCCACGATCGAACCCGCATCGATGTAGTTGGCGAGCCCCGCAAGGATCGTATCGCGCCAGTGATGCGAAGGTGCCGTCAACTATTCTCTCCCCCTGATACCAGAAACCTCGTCGCCCCGTGCTTGACACGGGGCTTGGCTAGCCTTGGCCGCCCAGAAAAGCCCAGGCCCGTGTCAAGCACGGGCCGACGAGACCGGGATTGAAGCGTTCCAACCCGTCATGCCAGATTATCCCGGCTGATCTGTTCCACCCGCGTCACGCCGGTCAGCGCCATTGCCACGCGCATTTCCGCCTCGATCAGGCGCAGCATCTTGGCGACGCCCGCCTCGCCGCCCGCCGCCAGCGCAAAGGCCCAGGCCCGGCCCAGCAGCACGCCCTTCGCGCCCAGCGCCAGCATCCGCACCACGTCGAGACCCGAGCGTATTCCGCCGTCCGCCAGCACCGTCAGCTTGTCCCCCACCGCATCGGCAATCGGCGGCAAGGCGCGCGCGGTCGACAGCACGCCGTCGAGCTGCCGCCCGCCATGGTTCGAAACCACGATCCCGTCCGCGCCGACGTCCGCCGCCGCCTTCGCATCCTCCGGATCGAGAATGCCCTTGAGGATCAGCGGCCCGGTCCACTCGCTGCGAATGAAGTCGAGATCGCGCCAGTGGATCGAGGAATCGAAATTCGCCCGCATCCACGCGAAGAAATCCTCCAGCCCCGTCCGCCCTTGCAGCAAAGGCGCGATATTGCCCAGGTGGTGGGGGCGGCCCCAAAGGCCCACGTCCCAAGCCCAGCCGGGGCGCATGGCTGCCTGCACCACGCGCCGCATCGCGCCCAGCGGACCCGCCGCGCCCGCCAGCCCTGAACGCACATCGCGATACCGGCTCCCCGGCACGGCCATGTCGACCGTGAACACCAGCGCCGGGCACTGCGCCTCGCGCGCCTGCGCCAGCAATTCGCGCATGAAGCCCCGGTCGCGGATCATGTAGAGCTGGAACCAGAAGGGTTTGGTTGCCGCTGCCGCGACTTCAGCCAAAGGACAGACCGAGACGGTCGAGAGCGTGAACGGCACCCCCGCCGCCTCAGCCGCGCGCAAGGCCTGCACCTCGCCGCGCCGCGCGTTCATCCCCGCGAGGCCAATCGGTGCCAGTGCCACCGGCATGGCCAGCCTCTGGCCGAACAGCTCCGCCGAAAGGTCGATATCCGCCACGTCGACAAGGATCCGCTGCCGCAGCGCGAGGGCCGCCAGATCGCTCACATTGCGCCCCAGCGTCGCCTCGGCATAGGAACCGCCGTCGATATATTCGAACAGGAAGTGCGGCAGCCGCCGCCGCGCGGCTTCGCGAAAGTCGGCGATATTGGCAATGATCATGTTACCGGTCACTGGGTGGTCTCCATCCGCCAGCGCGCGCGACAGGCCTCCCAATCGCCCGCCAGCGGCTCCACTTGCCTGAGCCGCGCTGCCGGCGCCAGACCGGATTTGATCAAACGCAGCGCCCCGAACGCCGCATCGCACGGCCCGTCCGCCACCATGACGCGGCAGTCCGGCCGCAGCCCTGCCAGTGCCCGCACGAACACTTCGGCTGCCGCGAACCGCCCCTCGACCAGCACGATCTCGCGCGCGCCGATCAGCTCCAGCGCCGCATCCGCCATCAGCGCCGCGTAAAGGCACGCCGCCGCGCGCCCATCGCCCGGCTCCCCGATCCATCGCGCCGCGCTGTCCGGAAACGGCCCGCAGCCCGGCGCCAAGGTCGGCAGCAGCATCGTCCCCGCCGCCAGCAGACCCGGCACTTCAGCCAGCATGTCCGCCTGCTCCGCCGGATCATCCACTCGCGCCCCATGCGCCGCCAGCTCGATCTCCCGCCCGCCCATGAACCGCGCCGAAGGCACCGCGCGCCCGTCGACATCCACATTCACCAGGCAGTCGCGCCCTTCCGGCAGCACCGGCGCATCGCCTTGCGCCCGCCGCATCGCGACAAACCACGTACCCGTCGAAAGCACTGTCGCCTCGCGGTCCGCCACTTCGGCAAATCCCCGCGCCGCATGGAGCGCCGCGTTGGAATCATGCACTCCGGCCAGCACGCGCACCTCCGGCGAAAGCCCCGTCGCCGCCGCGATCTCCGGCCTCAGTGTGCCGACAACAGCTCCCGCATGGACCACCGGTGCAAACCGCTCCGCCCAATCCATCCGCTGCGCCAAGGGTGAGAATCCGCCCGCCGCCGGTGCCCACAAATCGGTATGACAGCCCAGCGAGCTTACCTCGCTCACCGCCGCGCCGCTCAGGTACCACGCCCAGTATTGCGCCCATGGCAGCAGCGTCGTTCCCTCCAGCGCGCCTTGTTCTTCCAGCCACCAAAGCTGCGCGCCAAGGTTCAGTCCATGGGGCAGGGCAGGGGAGCCCGTCACCTCAAACGGATCGCGCGCCGCGCGGTACCGCGCCATGACGTCATCCGGAATCGTCGCCTCATAGTCCACCGGCGCAAAGGCCAATGCGCTGTCCTTCAGCGCCGCCACCCCGGCGCCATGCCCCACTGGCACGATCGCCTCCACCGGATGCCCCCCAAAGGCCCCCAGCGCATCGACCAGCCACCCGGAAATCCCGGCAACATCGAGCACACCGCCAGCCGCCACATTGGGGCGCGTGCGCACATCGAGCCGCCGCCCGGCCCGGTCCCACAGCGAAACCTTGGCCAGCGTCTTGCCCATGTCGATCATGATGAACGCGCCGTGCTTCAGCGTCCGTCTCCCTTTTCTAAAACGATCAATATCAATCAATATTGATCGTTTCCAGTGGAAATGTTAGCAGGCTCTCGCAATCGCAGCCCATCGCTGCCCCCGGAAGGATGCCATGAACGCCCATACGCCTGTAGCTCCAGCGATTCCCTTCGCCGTGCCCGCCAACCGCTGGGACGATGCGCACGCCGCCACGCTGCGTCCGGAAGAACTGCTGCTCTATCGCTCGAATCTGCTCGGCAGCGATCTTACCGTCACCAACTTCGGTGGCGGCAACACCTCGGCCAAGCTTACCGGCATCGATCCGCTGACCGGCGCGGACGTCCCCGTCCTCTGGGTCAAGGGCTCGGGCGGCGATATCGGCTCGATGAAACTCGACGGCTTTTCAACGCTCTATCAGGACAAGCTGCTCACGCTCGAAGCGCACTATTCCGGGCCGGACGACGACGACAAGATGGTCGGCTTCCTTCCCCACTGCACCTTCAATCTCAATGCGCGCGCCGCCAGCATCGATACGCCGCTCCATTCGCTGCTGCCCTTCGCGCATGTCGATCACGTCCACCCCGATGCGATCATCGCGCTTGCGGCCAGCTCCGGCGGCGAGGCGGCGACCCGCGAGATCTGGGGCGGCCGGGTCGGCTGGCTCCCCTGGAAGCGCCCCGGCTACACGCTCGGCGTGATGCTGCGCGACTATGTCCGCGCGAACCCGCAGGTTCAGGGCGTCATGCTCGCCGGCCACGGGATCATCTGCTGGGCAGACAGCGCCAAGGCCGCCTACGAACACACGATCAGCCTCATCGCCGACGCCGCGCGCCATCTCAATGCGGCGATGGCCGGAAAGCCCGCGTTCGGCGGCCAGGTCATCGCGCCCCACCCGGACCGCGCGGCCATCGCCGCCGATCTCATGCCCCGCCTGCGCGGCCTGATGACCGGCGCGCGGCGGAAAGTCGGCCACTATTCCGACGATGCCGAAGCCCTCGAATTCACCGGCAGCGCGGACTTCCAGCGCCTTGCCGCGCTCGGCACCTCGTGCCCCGATCACTTCCTGCGCACCAAGATCGCGCCGCTGACGCTGGACCCTGCGCGCCTTACCGACGACGCCTACCTCGCGCAGCAGCTCGCTGATTACCGCGCGCTCTACGCCGCCTATTACGAGCGCTGCAAGCGGCCGAATTCCCCCGCCATGCGCGATCCCAACCCGGTCGTCGTCCTCGTCCCCGGTGTGGGCCGCATCACCTTCGCCACCGACAAGACCACCGCCCGCCTCGCCGGCGAATTCTACGGCAACGCGATCAACGTGATGCGCGGCGCCGAAGCCATCGGCGAGTACATCGCGCTCGACGAACAGGAAGCCTTCGACATCGAATATTGGCTGCTCGAGGAAGCAAAGCTCCAGCGCATGCCCGCGCCCAGGCCTATGGTCGGCCGCATCGCGCTCGTCACCGGCGGGGCGGGTGGCATCGGCGCCGCCACCGCCGCGCGCTTCCTGCGCGAAGGCGCCTGTGTCGTCCTCGCCGACCGCGATGCCGCGGCAGCCGAGGACGTCCGTGCCGGTTTCGCCAAGCAGTTCGGCAAGGATGTCGTCCGCGCCGTGGCCTGCGACGTCACCGACGAGGCGCAAGTCCGTGCCGCCTTTGCTTACACCGCGCGCGAGTTCGGCGGGCTCGATGTGCTCGTCGCCAATGCCGGCATCGCCAGCTCTGCCCCCATCGAGCAGACCACCGTCGAGCTGTGGGACCGCAACTTCGATGTCCTCGCGCAGGGCTATTTCCTGACCGCCAAGCATGCCTGGGGCCTGCTCAAGCGCATGAAGGAGCAGGGCGGCACCTCTGTCGTCTTCATCGGCTCGAAGAACGCCGTCGCCGCCGCCGCCGGGGCCTCCGCCTATGCCTCGGCGAAGGCCGCCGCCAACCATCTCGCGCGCTGCCTCGCCCTCGAAGGCGCGCCCGAAGGCATCCGCGTGAACGTCGTCAATCCCGATGCCGTGATCAAGGGCAGCAAGATCTGGGACGGCGACTGGCGCAAGGAACGCGCCGCCTCGAACAAGGTCGACGCCGGCGAGGAGCTCGAAGCCCACTACCGAGGCCGCTCGATGCTGAAGCGCGACGTCCTCCCCGAAGACATCGCCGAAGCCGCCTACTGGCTGGGCTCGGACCTGTCCGCCAAGTCCACCGGCAACATGATCAATGTTGACGCGGGCAACGTCCAGGCGTTCACCCGGTAAGCATGACGAGGGAGAGGATAATGAGAATGAACACCAGAACCGCGCTTGCCGCCCTCGCGCTCGCCATCGCCGTGCCCGCATTCGCGCAAGGCGGTCCGCCGCCGATGGAGCCCGCCGCCGCGCCTGCCGAGCCGAACGCCATCCCGCTCTATGGCGACAGGACGCCCGGCTCCGCGTCCACCGAAAGCTGGGTCCTCGTGATGAAGCGCGACTACGCCGTGCGCAATGTCACCCGGCCCACGATCACGCCGTTCCTGCCCGATCCCGCCAAGGCCACCGGCGCTGCGGTCGTGGTCGCGCCCGGCGGTGCGTTCATGATCCTCGCTCTTGATCCGGAAGGCACTGCCGTGGCCCGCGCGCTCGCGGCTCGCGGCATCGCCGCCTTCGTCCTCAAGTACCGCCTCAATCCTACGCCGGCGGACGAGGCCGAGGCGGGCAAATACATGCAGCAGCAGTTGATGAAGGAGGTCGGCCATCCGATGACCGGCGAACTGCTCGGCAAGTCGATGGCCCCCACGGATGGCAAGGCCGCCGTCGCATGGGTCCGCGCTCATGCAGCGCAGTATGGTGTCGATCCCGCACGCGTTGGCATGATGGGCTTCTCCGCCGGCGCGATGACCACCCGCCGTGTCGGCCTCGACGGCAAGGGCGACGCGCGCCCGGCCTTCCTCGGCTATATCTACGGGCCGCAGGATGCCGAACCCGGTCCGATCCCCGCCGATGCGCCACCGCTGTTCGACGCCATCGCGCTCGATGACGAGTTCTTCCCGAACAAGGGCTTCCCGATTGCCCAGGCCTGGCTCGCGGCAAAGCGTCCGGTCGAGATCCACGGCTACCAGACCGGCAACCACGGATTCGGTCTTGGCCGCCCCGGCACCACCACCACGCTGCTCATGGACGAGTTCACCGCATGGCTTTCGATGCAGGGCTTCCTCGCGCGAAAGGATGCCAAGTGACGCTTCCCATTTCCGCCGACCTCATCGCGGAGCGCAATCACGCCCACCGCGAGGCGCTGGAGGACGACTACGCCGCGCTCGGCCGCAAGCTCGCCCGGGCCGGGATCGATATCGATGCAGTGAAGGCCAAGGTCGCGGGTTTCTCCGTCGCCGTCCCCTCATGGGGCGCAGGCCGAGGCGGCACGCGCTTTGCCAAGTTCCCGATCCCCGGCGAGCCCACCAATATCCACGAGAAGCTCGAAGACTGCGCCGTCATCCAGCAACTCGGTCGCACCACCCCGCGCGTCTCGCCCCATTTTCCGTGGGACAAGGTGAGCGATTACAAGGCCCTGCGCGAGGAAGCCGCCGCCCTCGGCCTCGGCTTCGATGCGGTCAATTCCAACACGTTCCAGGACCAGCCCGGCCAGCCCCACACTTACGCCCACGGCTCGCTCGCCGCGCAGGATGCCGCCACGCGTCAGCAGGCGGTCGAACACAACATTGAATGCATCGCAATCGGCCAGCAATTGGGCTCCACCGATCTCACCGTCTGGGTCGGCGATGGCACGAACTTCCCGGGCCAGCAGGATCTTGGCCGCAGCCTCGACCGCTATCTCGAGGCCGCCGCGAAGATCTACGCTGCGCTCCCCGATGACTGGCGCATGCTTCTGGAACACAAGATGTTCGAGCCCGCGTTCTACTCCACTGTCATCTCGGACTGGGGCTCCTCGATCCTCGCCGCGCAGGAACTCGGCCCCAAGGCCAAGTGCCTCGTCGATCTGGGGCATCACGCGCCCAACGTGAACATCGAACAGATCGTCGCCCGCCTCCACCGCTTCGGGAAGCTCGGCGGCTTCCACTTCAACGACAGCAAGTACGGCGACGACGACCTCGATTCCGGGTCCATCAACCCGCACCAGTTGTTCCTCGTCTTCAACGAACTGGCCGAGGCTGAGCTCAACCCGCGAGACGGCTTCAACCCCAGCTACATGATCGACCAGTCGCACAACGTCACCGATCCGATTGAATCGATGCTGTCTTCGGCTGAAACCATCGCCCAGTGTTACGCCAAGGCCGCGCTGGTCGACCGCGCCGCGCTGCACGCCGCGCAGCAAGCCAACGACACGATGATGGCCTTCCAGGCCCTGCGCCGCGCCTACAACACCGATGTCGCGCCCATCCTTGCGATGGCGCGCTTGGAGGCCGGCGGCGCAATCGATGTGCTGGAAGCCTACCGCCTCAGCCAATATCGCAGCCGCAAGGCGCAAGAACGCAAAGCAGTGGGTCTGGGCGCAGGTATTGTGTAAGCGGGCGCGATACCGCCCATGAAATCTGACGATATCTCGTCAAATTTCAGTCACGAAACTGGCGTTGCCACGCAACCGATGGTCTAGAGATCGCGGTTTTACCGGGAGTCTTTACCATCCGTCAGATTGCTGCCCTGCCGTACCGCTTTGAAGACGTCACCGCCGATGCCCAGGTGCGCCTGATGCTGGTCACCTCGCGCGAGACCAAGCGCTGGGTCATTCCCAAGGGCAATCTGCCGGGTTCGCTGCTGCCCCACATCGCCGCCGCGCGCGAGGCCGAGGAGGAAGCGGGCGTTTCCGGCGCCGCCTGCCCGACCCCGCTCGGCAGCTATCGCTACCGCAAGAAGCGCGGCAACGGCGCTTCGCTGATGGTCGATGTCGATGTCTTCCCGCTCGCCGTTACCCGCGAAATGCCCGCATGGAAGGAGCAGCACCAGCGCGAGCGCCGCTGGTTCACGCTGGCCGAAGCGGCGGATGCGGTGGACGAACCGGATCTCCGCGATCTCATCAGATCTTTTGCCGCATCCGAATTCAGGGCAGCGACACAGCGTACGAGTGTGCTAGGGGCGGCCCTACACCACTCACGGATGGGATCGATGTTCGCCTGGTTTCAGCGTCTCCTGCCCCGCACGGGCAATTTCTTTGACATGTTCGAGGCTCACGCCACCACTGTCCTCGCCGCTTCGGACGCCATGGCGCGCCTGCTCGAGGAAGGCTCCTCCAGCGCCGACCACATCCGCGAGATCATCGAGCGCGAGAACGATGCCGACGAGATCACCCGCTCGGTGCTCCAGACCGTGCGCAAGACCTTCCTCACCCCGTTCGACCGCGGCGCGATCACCAGCCTGATCGGCGCGATGGACGATACGGTGGACGAGATGCACTCGGCCGCCAACGCCATCGCCATCTACGAGCTCAAGACCTTCGCGCCCGAAATGCGCGACATGGCCGCGATCATCGTCGATGCCGCGCGCGTCATGGCCGAGGCCGTGCCGCTGCTGCGCGATGTCGCCCGCAACGGCGCGCGCCTCCACGAACTCACCGAGCGGCTGGTGCGGATGGAAGCCCATTCGGACGAGATCCACGCCGCTGGCCTGCGCCGCGCGCTGCGCGATCATGGCGCGACCGATACGCTGCGTTTCGTGGTAGAGCGCGAGGTCTACAAGCACCTCGAACGCATCGTCGACGCCTTCGAGGATGCAGCGAACGAGATCGACGGCATCGTCATCGATCATTCGTAAGGCGGGCAGGGGGCTTACCGCATGCATGAGCTTGCCTTCCCGCTGCTGGTCGGGCTGATCCTGATCGCGCTGGCGTTCGATTATCTCAACGGCCTGCACGATGCGGCGAACTCCATCGCCACGGTCGTCGCCACGCGCCTGCTCAGCCCGGTGCAGGCGGTGGTCTTTGCCGCCGTGTTCAATGCCGGCGCCTATTTCCTGACGATCACGTTCCCCAGTTTGCAGGCTGTCGCCGCCACCATCGGCAAGGGCCTGATCGACAAGGATCTCGTCACCCCGGCGGTCGTCTTCGGCGCGCTGATCGGGGCGAGCACGTGGAACATCCTCACCTGGCTCAAGGGCATTCCCTCCTCCTCCAGCCATGCGCTCGTCGGTGGGCTGATCGGCTCGGGCCTCGCCCATGCGGGGATGACCGGCATCCAGTGGAGCGGCCTCAACAAGACGCTGATCGCCATCGTGCTTTCGCCCACCATCGGCATGCTGCTGGCGATGCTGGTCATGCTGCTCACCAGCTGGCTGTTCCGCAATGCCACCGCGCGCGGGGCGGAAACGCGTTTCCGCTATCTCCATCTGCTCTCCTCCGCCGCCTATTCGCTGAGCCACGGCCTCAATGACGCGCAGAAGACGATGGGGATTATCACTGTCCTGCTCTACTCGACCGGGCGCCTCACCGGCCCCTTCGAAGTGCCGCACTGGGTGGCGATCTCGTGCTACCTCGCCATCGGGCTCGGCACGCTGACCGGCGGCTGGAAGATCATCGAGACGATGGGCGGGCGCATCACCAAGCTCTCGCAGCACCAGGGCTTCAGTGCTTCGGCGGCGGGCTCGATCGTGCTGTTCGGCGCCTCGGCGCTCGGCATCCCGGTCTCGACCACCCACACCGTGACCGGCGCCATTATCGGCGCCGGCACCGCCCGCCGCGCCTCCGCCGTGCGGTGGGGCGTGGCGCAGAGCGTGGTCGTCGCCTGGATCATCACGATCCCGGCTTCAGCCGCTGTCGGCGCGCTGTTCTATGCGCTGACGACGCTGTTCTGAGGTTCGCGCCGGCAGGCGTCCGGTCCGATTTTTCGCCGGACCTGTAGCTATTTGCCCGTACCGTCCGAACCCGTCGGACTGCAAACGAGGGGGGATCATGCCGGAGCACAGCTTCATCCTGTGGGGCACGCCGCATTCGCTGTTCACCGGCAAGGTGCGCAGTTATCTTCTGAAGCACGGCATTCCCTTCACCGAACGGACGCCCGCCGATCCCCACTTCGCCGCCGAGATCGTCCCCGCCATTGGCTTGCAGGTCGTGCCGGTGCTCGAAACTCCGGACGGCGCGTTGTGGCAGGACAGCACGGTCATCATCGACCGGCTCGAGCACCGCGAACCGCGCTTGCAGGCAGCTGGCACGGGGCTGCGCGGCGTCATCGCGCACCTCCTCGACGCCTTCGCCTGCACGGCGCTGCTCCCGATGGCGATGCACTACCGCTGGAGCTACCGCGACCAGCAGGAGCAGTTCCTGCTCGCCGAATTCGGGCGGGCGATCCCTGCGGGCGCCGTCCCCCCGGCCCACAAGGCGGCCGCCACGGCCAGGGTCATGGACAAGTTCGCCGGCTTTCTTGCCAGTCTTGGTGTGACAGCGGATGTCATTCCGGTGATCGAGCAGGACTACCTCGATCTGCTTGCCGCGCTCGAAGATCACTTCCAGCACGAACCCTATGTCCTTGGCCGCGCGCCCAGCCTCGCCGATTTTGGCCTGATGGCGCCGCTCTACGCCCATCTGGCGCGCGATCCGGTCCCCGGCTTCATCATGAAGACCAAAGCTCCGGCGGTGGCCCGTTGGACCGAGCGGATGAACACGCCGGGACTGAGCGATCCTGAATTTGGCCCAGCCGACGCATCCGAACCGGCAGGCTTGCCGCCGACGCTGCCCCCCATTCTCGAAGTCGTCTTCCGCATCTGGACGCCCGGTCTGCTGGCCGACGCGGCGCTGTTCAACGCCTGGTGCGGCGCGCTGGAGGATGCGGCCCCCGGCACGCTGGTTTCGGCGGATTCGCGGCGCCTTGTCCACGCGCGCCTCGGCCCGATCACCTACACGCGCGGCGGCACCACGTTCAGCCGGGAAAGCCAGCCGCAGGCGCTGTGGCATCTCGCCAGAGCACAAGCGGCAGCCGCCGCCCTGGAGCCGGCGGAAGCGTCGGAACTGCATAGCCTTCTGGCACGCACCGGCGGGATCGAGGCACTTGAAATAAGCCTCGAGCGGCCGCTTGTGCGCAAGAACAACGTTTTGGTGCTGGGGTAGAGTGTTTGGGAAATGGTGCCGGCTGAGGGATTTGAACCCCCGACCTTCGGTTTACAAAACCGCTGCACTACCACTGTGCTAAGCCGGCGCTGAAAGCCCCTTAGCGTCAGGTGGCGCCAAAGGTCCAGCCCTCGGTGCGGGCAATTGCATCCGTAAGGCCTGCCGGGGCCCACAGCGCCGGATCGTGCGCCACCTTGCGTAGCCATGCTGAGGTGATCAAGGCATCGCAGGTGTGGTCGTCAACTGGGCCGCGCAAGCCTGCCCGACCGCTCCCCAGCCGCGCCAGCGCTTCATCCAGTTCCGCGCCATCCCTGATCTTCGACCGGCTCGCACTCCGCCCCGCCGCCATCGCCGCGATCGTCGTGTAGATCTCGCAGACCACCGAGCCCGTCTCGGGAAACGGATCGATCGGCCAGACCGGCAGACCTCCCTCCAGCCGGTGCAGCACGCGCATCCCCGAAAGGCTCGATTTGCCCACTTGCGCCGCGCCGACCAGATTGAAGTTTGAATAAGGCGAGCAGCCCATGGCCTGCTGCGCCAGTTCGGTCACCCGCAGCCGCCCGCGCCCGCCTCCAAAGGCGGCGCCTTCACGCCCGCCATGCCGCCGGAAATACGCACTCGCCTCGGGATGGTCGACGAACGCCCCCACCGCCAAGTGCGGCTCATCGGCGCAAATCGCGTCGATCAGCGCCCACAAGCCCTTGGCATCTGCGGGGCTTTCCGCCCAGCCGGGAAAGAACGCGCCTCGATCCACAAAGGCGAGAGAGATCCCAAGGTCCACCCCCACCAGCGTATCCGCCGGCAGGTCCTCCACCAGCCAGTGCAGCACTTCGGTGCGCGACCACCGGTGACCCGCCCGCACCAGCCTTGGCGCAGCTGCACCCTCGTCCCAAATCGCCAGCGCAATTCCCCGGTGCCGTTCGCCCGCCGCGCCGGACCAGTCGATGGCCGCGAAATGCCGGAACCGCCCGGCTCTCATTCCCCCCGCCGCTCGCGCCGCTTCTTGTCCCACCAGTCGAGCCGCTTCTGGATTTCCCGCTCGAACCCGCGCTCGACCGGCTTGTAGAACGTCTGCGCGCGCATCCCCTCGGGCCAGTAGTCGGCGCCCGAAAAGCCGTCCTCCGCCTCGTGGTCATAGGCATAGCCCTCGCCATAGCCGATCTCCTTCATCAGCTTGGTCGGGGCGTTGAGGATATGCGCGGGCGGGGAGAGCGATCCCGTCTCCCGCGCGCTCGCGAAAGCCGCCTTCTGCGCCGCATAGGCCGCGTTCGACTTGGGCGCCGTCGCCAGATAGAGGCACGCCTGCACGATGGCGAGCTCCCCTTCCGGCGAGCCGAGGAACTGGTAGGCATCCTTCGCCGCCAGGCACTGCACCAGCGCCTGCGGGTCGGCGAGGCCGATATCCTCGCTGGCAAAGCGCACCAGCCGCCGCAGCACGTAGAGCGGCTCCTCGCCCGCCGTCAGCATCCGCGCCATGTAGTAGAGCGCCGCCTGCGGGTCCGATCCGCGCAGCGCCTTGTGGAGCGCGGAAATCAGGTTGTAGTGCCCGTCGCGGTCCTTGTCGTAGACCGCCACCCGCCGCATCAGGAACTTGGCCAGTTCCTCAGGCCCAAGGGGGGCAGGGAGCGACACGTCGAACAGCGTCTCGGCCTGTCCCAGCAGAAACCGCCCGTCGCCATCGGCCGAAGCGATCAGCGCCTCGCGCGCCGGAGGCGTCAAAGGCAAGCGCAGTCCGGTCAGCTCCTCCGCCCGCGCCAGCAACGATCCCAGCGCCTCGGCATCCAGCCGGTGCAGGATCAGCACTTGCGCGCGGCTGAGGAGCGCCGCGTTCAGCGCAAAGCTCGGGTTCTCGGTCGTCGCGCCGACCAGCGTGACGGTGCCCTTCTCGACATAAGGCAGAAACCCGTCCTGCTGCGCCCGATTGAAGCGGTGGATCTCGTCCACGAACAGCAAGGTCTTGCGCCCGATCTGCGCCATGGCTTCCGCCTCGGCAAAGGCCTTCTTGAGGTCCGCCACGCCCGAAAACACCGCGCTGATCGCCACGTAGCGCAGCCCCACCGCATCGGCGAGCAGCCGCGCGATGGTCGTCTTGCCCGTGCCCGGCGGCCCCCACAGCACGATCGAGGAGAGCTTCCCCGCCGCGACCATCCGGCCAATCGCGCCGTCCGGCCCCGTCAGGTGATCCTGGCCCACGACTTCGCCAAGGTTTGCCGGACGCAGCCGCTCGGCCAGCGGCGCATCATCGGCAGCGTGCTCGCGCGGCGTTTCGGCGGGGGCAGGGGCGAAGAGGTCGGCCATGGTTTCCCCGATCTAGTCACCTGCAGGCATTTTTGCATCCTCCCTCTTGCCAAGATCGTTTAAAGATATATCTTAGACGCATCATGAAACATCAAGGACGCACAATGCGATTCGCCAAGGACAACTCTTTTCACGGCCACGGACATGGCCATAAACACCACTTCGCCATGAAGATGATGGCCAGAGGATTTGGTGGCGGCTTCGGGGGCTGGGGCCACCGCGGCGGCGGCTGGGGCGGCGGCTTCGGCGGCGAGGACTGGGACGATGAAGGCCCGGGCTTTGGCGGACGCCGCGGCCGCCATGGCGGCAGAGGCGGCCGCATGTTCGGCCCCGGCGAACTGCGCCTCCTGCTTTTGCTCTTGCTCGACGAGCAGGACCGCCACGGCTACGAACTGATCAAGGCGATCGAGGAACTCGCCGCCGGCGCCTATGCGCCCAGCCCCGGCGTGGTCTATCCCACGCTCTCGCTGCTGGTCGACGAAGGCATGATCGCCGAAGTCCCGGGGGAAGGCGCCCGCAAGGCCTTCACCATCACCGATACGGGCCGCGCCGAACTTGCGCCCCGGCTGGAGGAAGCCAAGGCCATCGTCCAGCGCCTCGGCGATTTCGGCAAGGCCCGCGCTGACGCCGAAGGCCGCACCGGCAGCCCGCCCTTGCGCCGCGCCATGGCCAACCTGATGATCGCGCTGCGCCACCGCGCCGGCCGCGGTCTCGACGAGCCCACCGCCCACCAGATCGCCGATATCCTCGACGAAGCTGCCCGCAAGATCGAACGCCTCGGAGCCGCGCAATGAGCCCAGAGTCCAGCAGTGCAATCGCCAACGTCGCCACAGCCCATGCCAGCAAGTACCTCCAACAGGTCTGCAAGCACTGGGAACACAACCTTGCCGTCAGCTTCGATGCGCAGCGGGGCACCGTCACCTTCCCCCGCGACGCGCGCGGCGCCTCGTGGGCGGGTGACGCGCTCGTCACCTTCACGGCGCACCCCGAAGCACTCGAATGCCGCATCGATGCCAGCGAGCCGGGCCAGCTGGGCGGCCTCAAAGGCGCCGTCGAACGCCACATCGACCGCTTCGCCTTCCGCGAGACGCTGACGTGGGATTGGTCCGATCTGGCAGGTTGATTGCCCTTCCGTCCGCTCCGGCGTATCATCGGCGCCGGAGCGGGAGAACACTGATGCCCCTGAACCCAAGACCTAGAGCAACGGTATCCTTCTGGTTCGTCGCCGTCCTCAGCCTGCTGTGGAACCTGTTCGGCTGCTACGATTATCTGATGTCCAAGCTTTCGCCCGAAAGCTATTTCGCCAGCATGGGGATGAACGCCGAAAGCGTTGCCTACATGGCCGGATTGCCGGGCTGGCTCACCGCCTTCTGGGCACTCGGCGTGTGGGGCTCCCTTGCAGGCTCGCTCCTGCTGCTGGCCCGCTCGCGCCTCGCCGTACCCGCCTTCGCGCTTTCGCTCGCCGGTCTTGCGGTCAGCCAGCTCACGCAGGAGTTCTGGCTCCACCCACCGCAGGCAGGCCCCATCGGCCTGATCCTCATGGTGTGGTCCGCGCTCGTCTTCTTCCTGATCTACGCGCGCAGCATGACCGCCAGGGGCGTACTGCGCTAGCGCCGCTTCAGCGCGTCCTTCTGGCGGATCAGCCTCAGGTAGGTGTCCGCCACCGCCTGGTTGATCGCATCCCAGCTGAAATCGAGCGACCGCCGTTCGCCCGCCGCGCCGTGCTGCGCACGCAGGTCGGCATTCTCGACATAGGCCCGCAGCGCCTCGGCAAAGTGATGCAGTGCCCCCGGCGCGATCAAGCGGCCCGAAACGCCGTCGGAAACAAGGCTCTGGCTCCCCGTCGCCGCCGCCGCCACGACCGGTACCGCGCAGGCCATCGCTTCCAGCGTCACGTTGCCGAATGTCTCGGTCACGCTCGGGTTGAACAGCACGTCCATCACCGCCACCGCGCGCCCCAGATCCTTGCCGCCCTGAAACCCGGTGAACACCGCGCCCGGCAGCCGCGCCTCGAACCACGTCCGCGCCGGGCCTTCGCCCACCACCATCACCCGGTGGCGCGTGCCTTCACGCGTGCCGCGGCGGTTGAGTTCGTCGATCGTGTCCGAAAACACGTCGAGCCCCTTCTCCATCACCAGCCGCCCGAGGAAGCCGATCACCACCTCGTCGTCGGCAATGCCCAGACTGCGCCGCCATTCCAGATCGCGCCGGCCGGGGTTGAAGATCGTCCGATCCACCCCGCGCGACCACAGCGAGATGTCGTAGTTCATGCGCTCCTCGCGCAGCACTTGCGCCATCGATTCGGACGGCGCCACCAGCGCATCGCAGCGGCGGTAGAACCGGCGCAGCAGCGCGGTCAGGATCGGCTCCAGCCACGCCATGTTGTAATAGCGCGGGTAGGTGTCGAAGCGGGTGTGCACGCTTGCCAGCACCGGCAACCCGCGTCCGCGTGCCCAGGTCACCGCGCGGTGCGCCGCCGGGTCGGGCGAGGAGACGTGGACGACATTCGGCTGGAATGCCTTGAGGTCGGCGCGGGCCTTCCGGCCCAATGCGAAGGGAATGCGATACTCCGCGCGGCCCGGCACGGGAAACGAAGGCAGCCCCACCAGCTTGCCCATCGAAGGAAACGCGGGCTTTCTCACCTTGGGCGCGAACACATGGACTTGCGCGCCCTGCCGCTGGAGATAGCCCACCAGCCGGTTCAGTGCCTGGTTCGCCCCGTCGCGCACATAATTGTAATTGCCGCTCAGCAGCGCAACCCGCAGCCCCTTGAGCGGCGCTTCGGCGAAGCTCGGTTCCGGCGCGGTATCGAAGCTCTTGGCTGGGGCAGGGCGGTCCATCCGCGCGGCCATAGTGTCTTTTGCTCATATAAGAAAGGCGCACCGGTCACCTTGGCGCATGACGCCGCAAGGTGACCGGTGCGTGCAGGGGTTCGTGGAGGCGCAAGCTTGGAGGACCCGAGCTTACCAACCGCGCCAGCCTCCACGATCACCCCAACGATCATGCTCCCAGCGTTCGTGTTCCCAACGCTCGTGCTCGCGCCAGCGCCGCCATTGTTCATAGCGCGGATCATAGCCGCGCCACACCGGATAGGGGCGGTAGACCGGATAGGCCGGGTAGTAATACCCGCCGTAATAGCGCGGGCGGTTGTCATAGCGGACATAGACGTCCGAATTGCGGTCCGATGCGATCGCCGCGCCCACGGCCAGCCCCAGCACGCCTGCGCCGATCGCGATGGCGGCATCGTTGCCGCGCCGCCCGTGCGCCTCGGCCGGCACCGCCATCGCCATGCTGCCCGCAGCGAGCGCGGCAGCGACAAGTCCTGGTTTCCAAAGCTTCATGGCTGTTCTCCTTGGCAGGCCCGGTCCGGCCTGCATGTGCTGCAAAGAGGAGCGCCTCCGGGCTGAACCGTTTCTGAAGCGGCGCGGGCAATGCGCCGCGCCGCTCCAAAGCTGCGATCAGTTGCCGTCCTGGTCATAGTCCGGATCGCGATACCCGCGCCGGTCGTAGTAGCCGTCGTTCCCCTGCGGATAGCCATCGCGGCTGTAGCCCGGCTGCCCGCCCTGATAGCGCTGGTCATAGGGATCGCCGTTGTAGGCACCCTGCCACGTCGGCTGCCCCCGGTACTGGTTCTGATACTGGCCCTGATAGCGGTTGTCGTACCGGCGATAGGCCCGGTCGCGATCCCGGTTGCGATTGCTGTTCGCCGCCGAAACGATGATCGCACCCAGCGCGAGGCCGATGATGCCCCCCGCGATTGCCGCACCGGTGCTGTCGCCGCCGCGATGGTGGCGATACCCGCCATAACCGCCGCCGTAATAAGGGTCCGCCATCGCCGGGGTGGCGCTGGCGAGCGCAGTGGCGGCAAGGGTCACTGCCAGCACGGCCTTCTTCGCAAACTTGATCATGTCACGTCTCCAGCGGCCTGCTGTGGATCGGACCCCCCGATCTCGATTCGCTGCCGTTGAAGACGTGTTTACGATTCGCTCCCTGAACGGCGCCGGCATGGGGAATGCAGGCGGCGTTCAGGTTCAAAACGGTTTTTCTGAACGAATGCGGCACTGCCCGTTTCGGCGCCATCCCCGATTGCCTGCCGCGCCTTGGCGGGTATCATCCCGGCTCGAAGGGGAAGTTCCGATGCGCACTCTGCTTGCTGCCAGCCTCATGGCTCTGTCCGCCCACTCCGCCGCCCATGCCGAGGCCCCGGCTGCGGTCAAGGCCGAAGCCGCCGCCACCGTCGATGCCCGCGCCGCTGAACTTGCCGGGATGATCGATCAGGTCTTCAGCTATGCCGAGCCCGGCTTTCAGGAAGTGAAGACCAGCGCCTACCTCTCCGGCATTCTCGAGAAAAACGGCTTCAAGGTGGAGCGCGGCGTCGCCGGCATCCCCACCGCCTTCACCGCCACCTGGGGCGAGGGCGGCCCGCTGATCGCGCTCGGCAGCGATATCGACGGCCTGCTCGGCCTCTCGCAAACGCCCGGTGTCGCCAGCGCCAAGCCCTTGGTCGCGGGCGCGCCGGGGCATGGGGAAGGGCACAACAGCGGTCTCCCGATGATGATCGTCGCCGCCATCGCCGCCAAGCAGGCGATGGAGAAGAACGGCATCAAGGGCCGCATCATGGTCTGGCCGGGCGTCGCCGAGGAACTGCTCGCGACCAAGGCCTATTATGTCCGCGCCGGAATGTTCAAAGGCGTCGACGCGAACATCTTCGCCCACGTCGATTCGCAGCTTTCCACGCAGTGGGGGCCGATGGCGATGACCGCCGCACTCAGCGTGGAATACACTTTCACCGGCCGCACCGCCCATGCCGCCGCCAATCCTTGGGACGGCAAGAGCGCGCTCGATGCGGTCGAACTCATGGACACCGCGTGGAACTTCAAGCGCGAGCATCTGCCCGTCACCCAGCGCAGCCACTACGTCATCACCAATGGCGGCAGCCAGCCCAACATCGTCCCCGGCAAGGCCAGCGTCTGGTATTACTTCCGCGATACCAGCCTGCCCGCGGTCAAGACGATGTACGAAGCCGCCAACCGCATCGCGGAGGGCGCCACGCTGATGACCGGAACAAGCGTCACCCGTCGCGTCCTCGGCCACGCCGCCACCAACTACGGTAATCGCCCCCTTGCCGAAGCAGCCTTCGCCAACATGCAAGCCGTCGGCCTCCCGCAATGGACCGCGACCGACCAGGCCTTCGCCAAGGCCGTGCAGCTCGGCTTCGACCGCCCGGTCCAGCCGCTCGAAACCGCCGGCCCGCACTTGTGGTCGCCCGATCACCCCGATCCGGAAGCATCAAGCGGCTCGGACGATATCGGCGACATCATGTGGACAGTGCCCAGCATCACGCTGCTCTATCCCTCCAACGTCCCCAGCCTCTCCGCGCACAACGTGATGGCCGCCGCCGCGATGGCCACGCCCATCGCGCACAAGGGCGCCGTTGCCGGGGCCAAGGTCGCGGCGATGACGGTGCTCGACCTGATGACCACGCCCGAACTCGTTGCCAAGGCCAGGGCGTGGCAGCAGGAAGTCCAGTTCAAGACCGAACACTACGAACCCCTGCTCGGCCCCGACGACAAGCCCGCGACCTACCTCAACGCCGACCTCATGGCCAAACTGCGCCCGGCGATGGAGCCGCAGTATTTCGATCCCAAGAAGTACAGGTCGTACCTGCAGCAGCTGGGGATCGACTACGAGAAAGCGGGGGCCGTGGCGGGGAAGTGAGGATTGAAGAGCCGTTGACCTTTCCCTTTCGGCAAAGGAGCAATGCCGTCAGATCGCCTCCCTGTTGCGCCATCAGCGTTCCACCAACATCGGCTTGATGGACGGTTCGGCAAGGATACGCGGTGCATCCTCAAGCGGTGCGACTTCGCTCGTGACAAGCTCGGGACGCACGCGCCCCGCCGTTACGAAATCCATGGCTGCGGCGACATTGGGTTTGCCCCGTCCCCGACCGGTGTAGAAATGGATGCCACGCGCATACATCTCCATGAGTGGCAGCGCGATATCGGTGAAATGACCGCCCACGCTCGAGCATGTGCCTTCGGGTTCGGTGGAGCGAATCGCGCTCAGCAGGGACTCGCTGTTGGCGCTGGCATCGATCACGATCGGGTAGGCGCCATGGCTTCGTCGCGGCGGCCCCTCGATCGCATTCGCGCCAAGCTCTGTTGCAATCTCCAGCCTGTGGCGGTCTGTATCGACATAGTCGACGCGCGATGCCCCGCCCGCCACGGCATAGGCTGCCGCATACAGCGCAATCGAACCGCATCCGCCCAGGATCAGCACCGGCGCGCCCGGTTGCGCCGCAAGGTGCGGCACGGTGAGTTCATAGCCGAACGGCAGATTGTCCGAGAGCGATGCCAGATGAGTGGTGTCGATCCCGGGCGGCAGCGGGGTCAGTGCGAAGCTGGCGAACGGAACACGCACGAGACTTGAGAACAGCCCACCCCAAGCGCCGCCGACCGGCAGCCCATACATCGCGCCAGGCGGGTGGCTCGCGCAGGTATTGGGCAGATGCCGATTGCAGCGATGGCAGTGGCCGCAGGAGATATGCCAGCTGACCACCACGTGCTGGCCCGGATAAAGCCCCACCGTACCCGCACCGGCTGTCACCACCTCGGCAATCGCTTCATGGCCGATGGCGAAGGGCCCCTTGAAGGGTGCCTCGCCACGAATGATCAACCGGTCGAGATCGCACAAGGTTGCCGAGATCGGGCGGACAATGGCGTCCTCGGGGTGCTGGAGCACCGGATCGGGCCGATCCTGCCACTCGAGCAAACCGGGTTTAAGGAAGACAAGCTCACGCATGACGGCGGACTCCCCTTGCACGCCCTGTTTCGTTCAGGGCTGCGGCAACGGTGGCAGCCGCGTCGATCGCAGCCGCCCCGTTGCCCCAAGTCATCACTTCGGCGCCAGCGCGGCCTGCATCTGTTCGAGGGTGACCGCTCGCCCACCCATGCCCCAGCCGCCATCGGGCACCTCATTGATCTGAACCCATGTGAACTGCCGTGCGGCGGGGATGCCCTCGGCCTCAAGGCAAGCGTCGGTGACCTTGGCGATCATCGCGGCTTTCTTTTCCTGGCTGAGCGAACCGGCAGGCACGGAAATCTGGACGAGTGGCATAAAACCTCCTATGTATGACGATTGTCATATCCGTATATTATGATGATCATCATAGTGCAAGGGGAGATTTGACGTGGTGGTGAAAAAGTCGGTTCGCGATGCGATGATCGATGCAGCGGCCACACTGATTGGTCAGCGCGGTGTGTCAGCCAGCGGGATGCAGGACATTGTTGTCGAGGCGGCAGCGCCGCGCGGATCGATCTATCACCATTTCCCTGGCGGGAAGGATGAGCTGGTGATCGCCGCGCTCACCAGGGTCGGCGAGGTGGTCGAGTCGGCGATCGCCTATGCTGCGGCAAAAAGCGCCAGTGCCGATAGCTTTGTTGTCGCTGTCGCAGCGCTGTTCCGGGCCGGTGCCGAGCAGAATGGCTGGAGCGAGGGATGTCCGGTGGCCGCCACCGCGATCGAAGGCGATCGCCAGTCGCCCGCGGTACGCGAAGCAATCGTCGCGATCTTTCGCGCATGGCAGGGGGCTATTGCCCGGGGGCTAAGCCGTCACGATCGCGCCGATCCCGATTTCGAGGCGCTCATGCTGATTGGCGCGATCGAGGGCGGTCTTTTGTTGGCGCGTGGGTTGCGGTCGGCGGAGCCTTACGACGCTGCCATCGCTCTGTTGCGGCGTGGATTGGGGGACGCCGCCTCGGCTGTCACCGGCATGGAGGCGGTCAATGCCAGCCAATGATCCAACCCAAACAAATAGGGCGACCAAAAGGCCGCCCCTCATGTTTCGCCCCGAAAGCAGCGCTTACGCCGCTTCCTTCTTGCGCCCGGCCTTCTTGCGCTCGTGCGGATCAAGCAGCGCCTTGCGCAGGCGGATCGACTTCGGCGTCACTTCGACCATTTCATCGTCGTCGATATAGGCGATGGCCTGTTCCAGCGTCATGATCTTCGGCGGGGTCAGGCGGATCGCGTCATCCTTGCCGCTCGAGCGGAAGTTCGTCAGCTGCTTCGACTTCATCGGGTTGACCTCGAGGTCTTCCGGCTTCGCGTTCTCGCCGATGATCATGCCTTCATAAAGCGGCGTGCCCACGCCCACGAACAGGATGCCGCGCTCTTCGAGCGGCCCGAGCGCGTAGGCGACAGCCTCGCCGGTGCCGTTCGAGATCAGCACGCCGTTCTTGCGGCCCTCGATGCGGCCCTTGTAGGGGCCATACTTCTCGAACAGGCGGTTCATGATACCGGTGCCGCGCGTGTCCGAAAGGAACTCGCCGTGATAGCCGATGAGGCCGCGCGAAGGCGCCGAGAACGTGATGCGGGTCTTGCCGCCGCCCGAGGGGCGCATGTCGATCATCTCGCCCTTGCGGTTGGCCATCTTTTCCACGACCGTGCCCGAGAATTCATCGTCCACGTCGATCACGACCGTTTCATACGGCTCAGTGCGCTCGCCGTTCTCGTCCTCGCCGAAGAGGACGCGCGGGCGGCTGATGCCCAGCTCGAAGCCCTCGCGGCGCATCGTCTCGATCAGCACGCCGAGCTGCAGTTCCCCGCGGCCCGCCACTTCGAAGCTGTCCTTGTCGGCGCTCTCGGTCACGCGGATGGCGACGTTCGATTCCGCCTCGCGCTCGAGCCGGTCGCGGATCATGCGGCTGGTCACCTTGGTGCCCTCGCGGCCCGCCATCGGCGAATCGTTCACCGCAAAGCGCATCGAGAGCGTCGGCGGATCGATCGGCTGCGCGTGGAGCGGCTCGGTCACGGTCGGATCGGCAATGGTGTTCGCCACGGTCGCCACCGTCAGGCCCGCGATCGAGATGATGTCGCCCGCCTTGGCTTCGTCCACCGGCACGCGCTCGAGGCCGCGGAACGCCATCAGCTTGGAAGCACGGCCCGTCTCGATCACCTTGCCGTCACGGTCGAGCGCGTGGATCGGCGAGTTGACCTTGATCGTGCCCGACTGGACCTTGCCGGTCAGGATGCGGCCAAGGAAGTTGTCGCGGTCGAGCAAGGTCACGAGGAACTTGAACTGCCCGTCGACATCGGCGGCCGGCGGCGGCACGTGATCGACGATCTTCTGGAACAGCGGCGTCAGCGTGCCCTCGCGTGCGTCCTGGTCCTCGCTCGCATAGCCGTTGCGGCCCGAGGCGTAGAGCACGGGGAATTCGAGCTGCTCGTCATTGGCATCGAGGCTGACGAAGAGGTCGAACACCTCGTCGAGCACTTCCTGCGGGCGGCCATCGGGGCGGTCGATCTTGTTGACGACGACGATGGGCTTGAGGCCCAGTGCCAGCGCCTTGCCGGTCACGAACTTGGTCTGCGGCATCGCGCCTTCGCTGCTGTCCACCAGCAGGATCACGCCGTCGACCATGCTCAGGATGCGCTCCACCTCGCCGCCGAAGTCGGCGTGGCCGGGGGTGTCGACGATGTTGATCCGCGTGCCTTCCCACTCGACCGAAGTGCACTTGGCCAGAATGGTGATCCCGCGCTCCTTTTCGAGGTCGTTCGAATCCATCGCGCGCTCTTCCACGCGCTGGTTGTCGCGGAAAGTGCCGGACTGGCGGAACAACTGGTCCACCAGCGTGGTCTTGCCGTGGTCGACGTGCGCGATGATCGCGATATTGCGCTGGGCATTGGACATGAGCATGCTTTCGGTTGAATATCTGCGGCGCAGCCCGCTGGCTCCGCCGTATCCGGCCAAACTGAGGCCGGACTAACGGGCGCGCGCTTACCCGCAATTGTGCGCTGCGGCAAGGGTACGTGGGTGCCAAAGCGGGGGCAATGCTTGCCGCGCCCGCCGATTTGTGGCTCAACCTTGCCAAACGGCATCACCACGGGAGGCGCGCGATGAACTGGATGCTCATGCCCTACCGGCGCTACGCCGAATTCACCGGCCGCTCGCGCCGCCGGGAATACTGGATGTTCGTGCTGTTCTACGTGCTCGTCTTCGTGGTGCTGAACGTGCTGTTCGGCACCAACGAGGTCACCCGCACACCCACCGGCTTCGGCTACGGCAGCCGCCTCGTCGGCGGGGGCGGCGTGCTCGGCGGCCTCTTCGCGCTCGCCAGCTTCATCCCCGCACTCGCGGTTTCCGTCCGCCGCCTGCACGATCAGGACCGCTCGGGCTGGCTGCTGCTGCTCGGTCTGATACCCTTGTTCGGCGGCTTCGCGCTGTTCGTCCTGATGTGCCTCGAAGGCACGCGCGGCCCCAATCAGTACGGCCTCGATCCCAAGAACCCCAGCAACGTCGACATCTTCAGCTAGTCACAACCGGAAGCCCCCCTCCCCGGCGGGGAGGGGATGGGGGAGGGGGCTCGGCCTCTCTGGCAAACGTGGCGC
>NZ_LJHZ01000089.1:0-2478 GCF_001296055.1 Novosphingobium sp. AAP93 | reverse complement strand
CGTAAGCGGTGTTCTCAGGCCACGGTGGTCCAGGTCATGAGGTCACCGACGGCGTTGGCTGGATGACCATTGGCCAGTTTGGCGAGAGTGTCGGTCAGCCAGACGTGCGGATTGATGCCGGAGATCTTGCAGTTCTCGATCAGCGTGGCGATCACCGCCCAGTTGTCGCCGCCCTCGTCGGAGCCTGCGAAGAGTGCATTCTTGCGGTTGAGGGCCACCGGCCGGATCGACCGCTCGACGGTGTTGGAATCCAGCTCGACGCGGCCATCATCGAGGAACAGCGACAGCCCGGGCCAGCGGGTAAGCGCGTATCGGATGGCATCGGCGAGCTTGCTCTTGGCACTGACCTGACGAAGTCGCACCTCAAGGTAGACATGCAGGTCATCGACGATGACACGGGCCCGCTTTGAGCGCACGGTGCGGCGCTGCTCCGCCGAGGTGCCACGAACCTCGTCCTCGATCGCATATAGCATGGCGATCCGGCGTAGCACCTCGGCCGCAACCGGTGAACTCTCGGCCAGTTCATAAAACTTGCGCCTCACATGCGACCAGCAGAAGGCGAGGCTCACCTGCTGCCGGCGTCTGGCCAGGGCGGCATAGCCGCTAAAGCCATCGACCTGCAGGATGCCGGCGAAGTCACCGAGATGGGCTTCGGCCCGCTCGCTCTTGCGGTCAGCGGCATAGACATAGGCCACCATCGGCGGATCTTCGCCGCCCCATGGTCGATCGTCGCGGGCATAGGCCCAGAGCTGACCGGTCTTGGTACGTCCGCGCCCGGGATCGAGCACCGGTGCGGTGGTCTCGTCGGCAAACAGCCGTTCGGATCGTCGCAATCGCTCGAGGATATGATCGCGCAAGGGACGCAGATACCAGGCTGCTCGGCCAACCCAGTCCGCCATGGTCGAGCGGTCGAGTTGGATGCCTTGCCGCGCGTAGATCTGGGCCTGGCGGTAGAGCGGCAGGTGATCAGCATACTTGGCGACTAGGACCTGTGCGATCAGCGCCTCGGTAGGGATGCCGCCTTCGACGATCCTTGCCGGGGCCGGTACCTGGACGATCGCGCCCTCGCACGAGCGGCAGCCATAGCGCGGGCGGCGAGTGACCAGCACGCGGAAGGTGGTCGGCACGACGTCGAGACGCTCAGCCACGTCCTCGCCGATCTGGTGGAGCGCGCCGCCGCAGCAGGGGCAGGTTCGATCATCCACGTCGACAATCTGCTCGATCCGCTCGAGATGCGCCGGCAGTGCACCGCGGTTGGCCTTGCGCGGCCGTTCGCCACCAGCCTTCGTGATTACCGCGTCGCGTGCAGCACGCGCCTGACCGAGCGCTATCTCGATATCTTCAAGGCAGAGTTCGAGTTGGTCGGGATCGAGTTGCTCGGACTTGCGGCCGAACCGGTGCCGCATGAAGGCATCGATGATCGACTGCAGCCGCTCAATCTCTGCATCGGCCTCGCCCTTGGCGAGAGCCAGATTGGCCCTTGCCGCGCGTTCTTCCGCCAGTGTCCGGGACTGCTCAAGGACGAGCGCGCGGAGCGCTTCGACATCATTGGGAAGGTCCGCCTCCATGAGCATGGAAGGAGTGAATCAGCAGTGAGAAGCTCCGTCAACCGGCAATCTGCGGGGCGATCGGGCGGCGTCCGCCATGCACCCGGCGCCAGTCCAGGCCCTCAAGCAAGGCGCCCAACTGCGCCGCCGTCAGCCGCATCACGCCATCCTGAATCGCTGGCCACCTGAACCCGCCGGACTCCAGCCTCTTGGCCATCAGGCACAGCCCGGTGCCATCCCACCACACGAGCTTGATCCGGTCGCTACGCTTGGCCCGGAACACGTAGATCACGCCGGAATAAGGATCGCCGCCGTACTCCGCGCCGACCAGCGCAGCCAGCGCGTCCGGCCCCTTGCGAAAGTCCACTGGGCGTGTGGCCACCATGACCTTGGCACCTACGCCGGGTCCAATCATCGGGTGGCCCGGAGCGCTTCGATTACCGCAGCGATCACTCCGGCATCGGCGCCGCGGCTGATCTTCACCGCCACACCGTCGATCTCCAGTTCGACTACACTCGCCTTCGAGCGCCGCCCTCTCTTCGGTCGCTGGATCGCAGGCGCGGGCTCCGCTGCCGAAACAGCATCGACCACGGCGGGAACGAATGCCGGCACGACTACGCCCTGGTTCTCCATCTGCTTGCGGAGCTGCCGACGCCAGGTGAACAGCTGCGATGGAGTCATGCCATGACGCCGCGCGACCGAGCAGACGGTCTCCTGCCCGGAGAAGCTCTCGGCCACGATCGATGCCTTCACCTCCGGTGGCCAATCCCGCCGCCGCCCCGCGCCGGTGAACATCTCGAAGCGCGTTACCCGGCTAGTGCCAGCATCATCACATGGTATCGTCATAGCACCAGCAACCTCCACCCGATCAGGGCGCGGAGACTCGGCGCTGTGCGTCAGGCCCGCAAGGTGGGGCCACGGCCCCGCTTAC
>NZ_LJHZ01000088.1:0-2868 GCF_001296055.1 Novosphingobium sp. AAP93 | reverse complement strand
GATATGGTGGCATAACCCAATTGAAACTGCCTCCGGAAAACCCGGGACGCTTCAGAGACTACTGGTCTGTTGCTGACGCCAGTCCAGATCGAGTTAATTTTGAGAACTGGCTACGTCCCGGAGGTGCACCCGTCGGTATGGGGCAGATGAGACCAATTTCACTCAAATCGGGCAATGTTGCGCAATGGCGTCTCATTCGATGTCGACACCATCATAGGCGACCTTGGAAATCCAATCGCGCAGGGCTTCCAACTTATAACCCCTGCCATAGCCTTCCATTGCCGTGCGGCCTCCGGTCGTCCAGCCGCCAAGCCGTTCTTCAACGCCCGTTGGAAACCCTTGATCGCGCATTTCATCACGGAAGCTGTGGCGCAGCGAGTGAAACACAATATCTGGATCGGTGCTCACACGGGTGCGTATGAGGCGCCCCATTTGCTTTTGTGCGGCATTGAAAGACTTGCCATTCCCACGAGGAGTGTCTGGAATGAGAAGATCGTCGGGTTGGCGGCCCTCCAGCAGTTTCAAAATGCCGAGTTTGATCAGTCTGGGATGGACGGGAACGTCACGAGCGGTTTCTTTGTTCTTCAATTTCCGGAACTCATTGTTCCGGAGCCGGATGACCCAAATTTCGCCGATTTTGAACAGGTCCTTGACCTGCAAGCCGAGAGGCTCAGTGAGGCGGAAACCGTGCAAAGTGCTGATGCGTGTGCACCAGTAAGCCCAATCTTTCCGGCCGCGTTCCCGTGCGGAGGTGGCCGCGAGCAGCTTTTGCATTTCATTCGGTAGGAAGGAACGACGGTTCGATTTCTTGGGCGCCCTTGGCCCTCCGATGTTTGTAACCGGGTTTTTGTCGATCAGCTCTTCCTTCTCCAGCCATGCGAACAGCGCGCGCGATGCCTGAATTTGCCGCTTGATGCTGGCCGGGGTGAGCTTCGGCGCATTCTGCCTTTCCCCCGCCGCTATTGCTTCGGCTGGCGACATGCCGGGAAAGCGTTGGGTGTAGTGTGCGGGGAGCTGACGAAGTTGTTCGACGTAGGCGCGAAGGTCGGCTCGCACGATGGACCTCACAGGCCGGTCGCCGCCGAGCAAGTCGCGCATCGCGCCCAGCCTAGAGCGATCCATCTTGAGCGTGCTGGCCGTGTTAGCGGATCGCTCGGGCGCCTTCATGTACATATCAACGGCAGCGGCCAAGGTCAGGCCCGCTTCATCCTCCCCGCGCTGCCCATCAATCTCCGCAAACGCAGGGTTTACCGATGGGGTACGAGCGCCGTCGAGGCGCAGGACTTGGCGCCGAAGATGTTCGGTCCATGCCTCAAGGATGGCCTCATAAAAGGGGAAACGGGCCGCGCCCTGTGGGAGTGAAAGGCCAATATGTTCGGCAAAACCTTCCGCGACGCCCTGCAACGTGGCATCCTCGACCGCGTTCGGCTGACGGATGCCAAAAAGTTCTTCGCCAATCGCCTCGCGCAAGGCCTCTTGCCCGGCAACATCAATCGGAACCTGCGGCGCAGACGCTTCCAACTCATGCAAGTAGCGTTTGGCGGCTGCGGCGATCTGGTCATCGGTCAGGGTTGCCGGCGCGACCGGCTGCAATATGGGCTTCACCAAGCCCAGTTGAACCTCGGCTCGCTCGAACTGCCGTTCGATGTTGGCGCGCTCTTGCACCGCCAAACGATAGGCTTCGCGCGTCGATACGCCGCCCAAGGATTTGATGATCTCGCGCTTTCCGATGGTTTCCCGGAGACGGTCGGGCACGCGCACGCGCATTTCCCAGCTACCGCCACGCTTGCGCAGGCCACGCGGCTTAGCCACGGGCTTGCCACCTTGTGTAGCAGCGTTGTGTATCAACTCGGGGTTGGAAAGCCTCGGCATTCCTTGAAGTTGGGCGCTTCTGCGCTTTTTTCAAGGAATGGCGGAGACGGAGGGAGGCGAGTCTGATCCATAAACTACTGATTCGATTGGGTCAGCATAGGAAAAGTTGCTTCCGATGCCCCCGGGAATGCCCCCAGGTTCCAGCAGAACCGCGGATCACTCGGCCGAAAAATTCCCACCCGGGGTGGTCCAGTGATTGATGTCGGATCAGTCAGCCGGCATGAGCCCGGCTCTACCAGATTGCGCCAGATCGATCAGCCACTCCCGGCCGCGCCGGATCCGCGCAGTGTTGTGGTTGTCCTTGTGGGTGACCAGCCAAAAGCTGCGGACGATGGTGATGTCGTCCAGGACGCGGTTCAGATTGGGGTCGAGATCGCCGATGAAACACGGCAGAACACCGATCCCGCCGCCATTGGCGATCTGGCGATGCTGCGCGTTGATGCTCGAGGACCGCAGGCCAAGGCGATTGCCCGGATTGATCTCGTCGAGATAGGCCAGTTCGGGGGCGTAAAGCAGGTCCGGAATGTAACCGACCAGCCGGTGGCTGGAAGCGAGGTCTTCCTTGTTCAGCGGCGCGCCGTGCGATTGCAGATAGTCCAAGCTGGCATAGAGCTTCAGATGATAGTCCGACAGTTTGCGCGAGATGACTGGGCCGGCCTTGGGGCGCGACAGCAGCACCGCAATATCGGCCTCCCGCTTCGACGGGCTGAGGAACCCGCTGCTCGCAACCAGATCAACCGTCAGATCGGGGTGCGCCGCACTGAAGCCAGGCAAGTGAGGGGCCAAGAACCAGACACCAAACCCCTCGGACACGCTGATCCGCAGCGTTCCTGACAGGGCACTGGAACGGCCACCCTGGTCCGAAATATCGGCGGCGAGCTGATCCATCGTCTCCACCTTGGCCAGCAGGGCTTCACCCGCCTCGGTCAGGGTCTGGCCAGTGTCAACGGCACTGTAAAAATCCCCGGAAGTGGCAAAGTAAAATTCCCCACTTTG
>NZ_LJHZ01000087.1:0-59277 GCF_001296055.1 Novosphingobium sp. AAP93 | reverse complement strand
GTCGAGCGAAGTCGAGACACCAAGCGCTCCGTGTGGTGTCTCGACTTCGCTCGACACGAACGGAGGGGGAGGTTCCGGGTCCGTGCGAACCAAATTGCGCTAGGCGGGCGCTAAGGCTAAGGCCCGCCGATCATGACCGAAGCTCCAGACTACCGCTCGACCGTCTTCCTGCCGAAGACCGATTTCCCGATGAAGGCCGGCCTCCCCCAGAAGGAGCCGGGCATTCTCGCGCGCTGGCAGGATGAGGGGCTCTACCGGAAGTTGCGGGATGCGCGCCGGGGGGCGGAGAAGTTCATCCTCCATGATGGCCCGCCCTATGCCAATGGCGACATGCATATCGGCCACGCGCTGAACCATATCCTCAAGGACATGGTGTGCCGCACGCAGAGCCTGCTTGGGCGTGACGCGCCCTATGTGCCCGGCTGGGATTGCCACGGCCTGCCCATCGAGTGGAAGGTCGAGGAAGAGTACCGCAAGAAGAAGAAGAACAAGGACGAGGTTCCCGCGCAAGAATTCCGCGCCGAATGCTGCGCCTATGCCCAGAAGTGGGTGGACGTGCAGCGCGAGCAGCTCAAGCGCCTTGGCATCCAGGGCGATTGGGACCATCCCTATCTGACGATGGACCCGGAAGCGGAAGGCACCATCGTTGCCGAACTGCTGAAGTTTGCCGAGAGCGGCCAGCTCTATCGCGGCGCGAAGCCGGTGATGTGGTCGCCGGTGGAGAAGACCGCGCTGGCGGAGGCCGAGGTCGAGTACGAGGACATCGTCTCGACCCAGATCGACGTGGCGTTCGAGATTGTTGAGTCGCCGATTGCCGAACTGGTTGGCGCTCATGCGGTGATCTGGACGACGACGCCGTGGACGATTCCGGTGAATCAGGCTTTGGCTTATGGGCCGGAGGTTGAGTATCGCCTTTGCCGACGTCGGACTGACGACGGAAGGACATACGTCATTGCACTTGAGCTGCTTGGCACAGTTGGTGCGCGCTGGGCCGACGAGTTCGTACCTCTACACGCAGTAAAAGGCTCCGACCTAGCCGGAACCATCTGCCGCCATCCCATGCACGCACTCGGCGGGTTCTTCGCCAAGCCGCGCCCCATGCTGCCCGGCGATTTTGTCACGACCGACAGCGGCACGGGCCTTGTCCATATGTCGCCCGATCATGGCGAGGACGACTTTGCGCTGTGCAAGGCGCACGGGATCGAGCCGGTGTTCGCGGTCGAGGGTGATGGCAAGTACCGCGCGGACTGGGCATGGCTCGGCGGGCAGGGCTCGGTGATCAATCCCAAGTTCAATGCGCCGGACGGGCCGATCTGCGAGGCGCTGCGCGAGGCTGGCGGGCTGGTGGCTGCCTCTGCCGACTACAAGCATTCCTACCCGCATTCGTGGCGTTCGAAGGCCAAGGTGATCTATCGCTGCACGCCGCAGTGGTTCGTGCCGATGGATCGGCCGATTGTGCATGGTGTCTCGACTTCGCTCGACACGAACGGAGAAAAGAACACCCAACCCCAACCGTTCGCGTCGAGCGAAGTCGAGACGCAGGGCGCCACTCTGCGCCAGATCGCGGTGCAGGCCATCGCCGAAACGCGCTTCGTGCCCGAAAAGGGCCGCAACCGCATCGGCGCGATGGTCGAGGGGCGGCCGGACTGGGTGCTTTCGCGCCAGCGCGCGTGGGGCGTGCCGATTACGCTCTTTGTGAACCGCAAGACCGGCCAGTACCTCAACGATCCCGCGGTCAACGCGCGGATCGTGGCGGCTGTGCGTGCAGGCGGCGTCGATGCGTGGTCCGAGGAGCGCGCGCAGGAGTATCTGGGCGCTGACTACAAGCTCGAGGATTACGAGCGCGTCACCGACATTCTCGACGTGTGGTTCGATAGCGGCAGCACGCATGCCTTCGTGCTCGAATCGGGCAAGTGGCCCGATCTGCTGCGCCCGGAAGGCTACACCGGCCCGCATGCCGATCTCTATCTCGAAGGCAGCGACCAGCATCGCGGCTGGTTCCAGTCCTCGCTGCTGGAAGCCTGCGCCACGCGCGGCCATGCGCCCTACAAGGCGGTGCTGACCCATGGTTTCACCATGGATTCCAAGGGCATGAAGATGTCCAAGTCCTTGGGCAACACGATCTCGCCCATTGACCTGATGAAGGAATATGGCGCGGATATCCTGCGGCTCTGGGCGCTTTCGGTCGATTTCACCGAGGACCACCGGATCGGGAAGGAAATCCTCGGCGGCGTGGCGGACCAGTACCGCAAGCTGCGCAACACGTTCCGCTATCTGCTGGGCGCGCTGGAGGGGTACGACCACGAGGCGGAAGGCGTCGACGCGGCGGATATGCCGGAGCTGGAGCGCTATATGCTCCACCGGCTGGCGGAGCTGGACAGCGCGCTGCGGCAGGCGATCAACGACTTCGATTTCAACACCTACACCCGCGTGCTGATCGATTTCTGCAACGAGGACCTCTCGGCGTTCTTCTTCGATATCCGCAAGGACTGCCTCTATTGCGACGCGCCGACGGACCCCAAGCGGCGCGCCTATCGCACGGTGCTCGATGTGCTGTTCCACGCGCTGGTGCGCTATGCGGCGCCGGTGCTGGTGTTCACCAGCGAGGAAGTGTGGACCTCGCGCTTCCCGGACCGGGGCAGCGTGCATCTTGAAGCGCTGCGGGAACTGCCGGCGGAATGGCGCGATGCCGCGCTCGCCGAACGGTTCGAGGGCCTGCGCGCGCTGCGCAACACGGTGACCGAAGCGATCGAGCCGCTGCGGCGCGACAAGGTCATCGGATCGAGCCTGCAGGCCGAAGTCGTTGTGCCGGTCGGCGCGCCGGAAGGCGATCTCGCCGAACTGTTCATCACCGCGGAAGTGACGCGCGGGCAGGGCGATGCGGTGGAGATCGTGCCCACCTCCCACCACAAGTGCGGCCGCTGCTGGCGGCACTTGCCGGAAGTGACCGAGGACGGTGCGCTGTGCGCGCGTTGTGACGAAGTCGTGGCGGGGATCGACGCGTGAGGAACCGCCTCGCCGGATTTGCGCTGGCGCTCGGCGTGTTCGGGATCGACCGCGCGATCAAGGCGCTGATGGCGGGGCCGCTGCAGCTGCAGGCGGTCGGCGTGATCAAGCTGCTGCCGTTCTTCGATCTGCGCTGGACCGAGAACCGCGGCGTTTCCTACGGCATGTTCACCGCGGATTCGAGCGAGATGAAGTTCGCGCTGCTGGGGATGACCGGCGCGATCGCGCTCGGCGTCGCCGTGTGGATGCTGCGCGAGAAGGTGCTGGGCGAGATCCTCGCGCTGGCGCTCGTGCTCGGCGGGGCGCTGGGCAATATCTACGACCGGGCGGTGCGCGGATATGTGATCGACTATGCCGATCTGCATATCGGCGAATGGCGCCCGTTCCTGATCTTCAATCTCGCCGATGCGGCGATAACCTTTGGCGTGCTGATACTGCTTGCCCGGTCGCTGCTTTCGCGCGAAAAGCCCGCCCAGCCGGCGGATGCTGACCATGATACCGCCACGGAGACTGTTTGATGCGTAAGTCGACCTCGATCCTGATGCTTGCCGGTGGCGCCATGCTGCTCGGCGCGTGCTCGCAGGGGGGCTCGCTGTTCAACCGCATCCGGCCTGATGAGTTCGCCGTCAGCCGCCAGGCGCCGCTGGTGGTGCCGCCCGATTTCTCGCTGATGCCGCCCAACCCCGGCGCGCCGCGTCCGCAGGATCTCGACAGCTCGAAGCAGGCGCTCGATGCCCTGTTCGGTGGCCCGGCCCCGCGCAGCGCGGTGGAAACCGATGCGCTGGGCAAGGCGGGCGCGTCGGCCGTCGGCATCCGCAGCGTCGTCGGCGATCCCAAGACCAAGACCGTGGCCAAGGGCGCGACGCTGCGCGATATCCTCGCCGCGCCGGAAGGCGACGGCCGCGAGGCGCAGGCCAGCACGGCGGGCTGAAGAACCCCTCCGTCAGCCCTTCGGGCTGCCACCTCCCCATTTGTGCTTCGCAAAAATGGAGAGGAACTTCAGCCGTCGAGCATCGCTACAGCGGGCGTCGGCTTGACCTTGCTCGCGAGGAGCTTGTCGATCTTGCGGCCGTCCATGTCGACGACTTCGAAGCGCCAGCCCTGATCGTGGAAGTGCTCGCCCTCGCTCGGCAGGCGCTTCAGCACGGATAGTGCAAAGCCGGCCGCTGTGGCGAAGTCGCGGTCTTCGGGCAGCTCGATCGACAGGCGGTCGGCCAGTGCGTCGGCGGGGAGCGCGCCCGAGAGCAGCAGCGAGCCGTCCTCGCGCTCGACGATCATCGGTGCATCGCCCTCATCGCCATGCGCGACGAAATTGCCGACGATGGCATCGAGCAGGTCCGCCGGGGTGACGATCCCTTCGAGGTGGCCATACTCGTCATGCACCAGCGCGATGGCGACTTCGGCCTGCTGGATCACGCGCAGCGCATCCATCGTATCGAGCTGGTCGGGCACGATCGCGGGCTTCTTCATCAACCGGCTGAGCATGACCTTGCGGCCGCGCAGGAGCACCGAGAGCACATCGCGGACCTTGACCACGCCGACGACGTTGTCGACCGAGCCGTCCGCCACGAGCAGCAGCGAATGCGGGCTGTCGGCAATCGCGGCGCGCAGGTCCGCCTCGGGCGCACGGCGCTCGATCCAGTGAAGTTCGGTGCGCGGGGTCATCACTTCGCGCACCGGGCGCTCCGCGAGGCGCATGATGCCGGTCATCAGCGCGCGCTCGTCTTCCTCGATCACGCCGGAGCGGGTGGCCTCGGCGAAGATCATGTGGAGTTCCTCCGCCGTCACGTCCTGCTCTTGCTGACGGTGCATGCCAAACAGGCGCAGGATCAGCACGGAGGAGCTGTTCAGCAGCCAGACGAGCGGCGCGGTGGCCTGAGCCATGAGCTGCATGGGGCGCGCGGCAATGATCGCGATGGGTTCGGCCAAGCGCAGACCGAGCTGCTTGGGCACGAGTTCGCCGATCACGAGGCTGAGGTAAGTCGTCGCCGCGATCACCAGCATGAAGCCCGCTGTCTCGGCCCATTCGGCCGGAACACCGAGCGCGGCGAGGCGTTCTCCGGTCGGCCCGCCGAGGCTGGCACCGGAGTACGCACCTGCGATGATGCCGATGAGGGTGATGCCGATCTGCGCGGTCGAAAGCAGCTTGCCGGGGTCTGCGGCCAGTTCGAGCGCCAGTTTCGCGCCCGCGCTGCCACCTTCGGCCGCAACCTTGAGGCGGGCGGGACGTGCCGAGACAATCGCCAGTTCTGTCATGGAAAACAGGGCGTTGAGGACGACCAGCCCAAGGATGATGAGGGCGTCGGGCCAAGGATACGGGGTCACCCCAAGGTCGCTAGCAGATTTGAACGCGCGCGCGAAGTGCTGCTATTCGGGTGGCGTTCAGGATGTTAGGACGAAGATGCGGACCGTAACCGTTTTTGGCGGTGACAGTACAATGCAACGAACCCTCGGACGAGGGACCGTTCACAGGGGAAGTATCATGAAGATCAGGCGCGTTCTTGTTTCCAGCCTCTGCGCTGTCTCGCTCGTCAGCCTTTCGGCCTGCGTGACCGATCCCAACACCGGCCAGCAGAAGGTTTCGCGCACGGCCATCGGCGCCGGCGGCGGCGCGCTGGCGGGTCTGCTGCTCGGCGGCCTGATCGGCGGCGGCACGGGCCGCATCATCGGCGCGGGCATCGGCGGCGTCGCGGGGGCAGCCATCGGCTATTCCTATGACAAGCAGATCAAGCAGCTGCGCGAGCAGACCGCTGGTACTGGCGTCGATGTGAGCCCGGTGGACGGCGGCAAGGCGATCCTCGTCAACCTGCCCAATGGCGTGACCTTCGATACCGACAGCACGGTGATCAAGCCCGGCTTCCGCGACACGCTCGACAAGGTCGCGCAGAGCCTGGTGCAGTATCCGGATTCGCTGATCGACGTTTACGGCCACACCGATTCGACCGGTTCGGACGCGTACAACCAGACGCTTTCGGAAAACCGCGCCCGCGCGGTCGCCGATTACCTTTCCTCGCGCGGGGTTTCGGCGGCGCGCATCCGCAGCCAGGGCCTTGGCGAGAGCCAGCCGATTGCCTCGAACGCGACCGAGGAAGGCCGCTCGGCCAACCGCCGCGTGGAAATCAAGATCGTGCCGGTTTCGCAGGATGACGTCGCCCGCGCGCGCCAGGGGCAGTAGTCGATACGACATGCCAGCCGGGTTGACGAAGCGTTAGCCCGGCTGGCATCGCTCCTTGCGAAGAGGAGCATTTCCATGACTTTCACTCGCCGCACGATCGCCGGTCGCGAGACCAACCCCATCGGCCTTGGCTGCATGTCGCTGAGCTGGGCCTATGGCACGCCGCCGAGCGACGAGGACGGCAAGAGCCTGCTCGCCCGCGCACTCGATCTTGGCTACGACCACCTCGATACCGCGCGGATCTATGGCGATGGCCACAACGAGACGCTGATCGGCGAAGCGCTTTCGGGCCAGCGCAACAAGTTCTTCCTCGCCAGCAAGACCGGCATCATCGTCGACGGCAAGGCGCGGCGGATCGATTGCAAGCCCGAGACGATCAGGGGCGCGCTCGAAACCTCGCTGCGCCTGCTCAAGACTGATCACATCGATCTCTACTACCTCCACCGCCGCGATTTCACCGTGCCCATCGAGGAATCGGTGGGCGCGCTGGCTGATCTGGTGCGCGAGGGCAAGATCGGCGGGATCGGCCTTTCCGAAATGTCCGCCGAGACGGTACGCCGCGCGCATGCCGAGCATCCCATCGCGGCGCTGCAGACCGAGTATTCGCCGATGACGCGCAATCCGGAAATCGCGGTGCTGGAGACCTGCCGCGAGCTGGGGATCACCTTCGTGGCGTTCTCGCCGGTTTGCCGTGGCCTGCTCGTTGACGAGCGGCCCGATCCGGCGGCCATGCCCAAGGGCGATATCCGGCCGAACATGCCGCGCTTCCAGGGCGAGAACTGGGCGCACAACCTGACCCTTGCCGAACAGTTCGCGGCTTTGGCGGCACGCGAGGGCGTGACGGCGGCGCAGCTGGCGCTCGGCTGGGTGCTGGCGCGGGGCCCGCGTGTCGTGGCGATCCCCGGCACTGCGCAGCAGGATCACCTCGCCGAAAACATCGCGCGGTGGGATTGGGAACCTTCGGCGGCGCTGGTGGCCGAGGTGGATGCGCTGATCAACCACCAGACCGTGGCGGGGCACCGCTATGGGCCGGTGATGCAGGCGACGATCGATACGGAAGAGTTCGAGGCGGCTTGAGGCGTCCCGCCTGATTTCATCCCCTCGTCATCCCCGCCCACCCTCGTCATCCCCGCCCACCCTCGTCATCCCCGCGAAGGCGGGGATCCAGGGCCCGGTGGCGCTACGCCGCTCTGGATTCCCGCCTTCGCGGGAATGACGAAGAAAGGGGGCATTTGCCTCCGGCGGGCAAGGGCCATCGCCCTTGCATCCCGATCACCCTTCCATCTCGTCATTGCGAGCGTAGCGAAGCAATCCAGAGCCGCGCAACACCGCCTTGGATTGCTGCCCCCGGCTCAAGGCCGGGGTCGCAATGACGAAGTGTGGATATCAAAGGCATTTCCCGCCTTCCATCCCCGTCACCCCGTGCTTGACACGGGGTTGGGCTGTTCTTCCGGCGCAGCGCCCGAAAAAAAGCCAAGGCCCGGATCAAGTCCGGGCCGACGATTTTGTGTGGTGGCGGGTAGCCAAGTCAGTATGAATAGATTCGAGCGACTGCGTTCGCTCCCCCGCGGAAGTGGGCCACGGCCTATCCTTGGCTTAAAACGGGCACTCAGCAAGCACGTTTTCGCCGCTAAACGGCGAAAGTATCCGCAGCTTCCATCGTCCAGAAAGCGACGGCGTGTACTGCGATACGAGTGCGACCGAGGAGCTACACATTTTTATTGCCTCCCTCGCATTAGTATCAATGCGAACATCGACAGATGAATTCCAGCCGCTTACATCACATCTGCTGACGAGATTTGTAGTCCTCATAGCATTGCAAACGCGATATGCGGCATCGACCGCATCATTTGAACGCTGCTGGTCCTGTGATGGGGACGAAGTACATGCGGAGATTAATGCGAAGAGCGCGGCGGATATCGCTAACTTCTTTCTTGGTTGCAGCATGTTCGGCTTCCTCCCGGATCCCTAGCTTATAGTAGTCGAGCCGCTGGTGGGAGTCACCGCCTGCTGGCTGCTGATTTGGAGACCGGTTGTTTTCCGCCTTCCACCAAAACCGCCCCAAAACTCAGGGATGCAAGGGCGATGGCCCTTGCCCGCCGGAGGCCTCTTTCTACGCCATCCGGCTCGCGCGCTCGGCCAGCCGGTCGACCGCCGCCGCATGGATTGCAGGTGCCGCCGCCAGCAGCCCGAACGCACGCGGATCGCGCTTGTTATAGGCCAAGGGCGCGCCGAAGGCGTCGCTGACGGCAGCGCCGGCCTCGCGCGCAATCAGCGTCGCGGCGGCGATGTCCCATTCGTAGCCCCAGCGCAGGGTGGCGAGGAGGTCGGCTTCGTCGGCGGCGACCATGGCGATGCGCAGGGCGATGGAGTTGGGTTTGTCGACGAGGACGAGATCGTGGTCGATGCGGGGGAGGGCGTCGGCGGGGACGCGCGCGCCGGTGAGTTCGCGGCGGCTGCTGGCGGTGAGGGGGAGGTCGTTGCGGGTGGCGCCCTGGCCGGCGATGGCCTGCCAGTATTCGCCGCGCGCGGGGGCATCGAGCGCGCCGATGAGGGGGCGGCCTTCGGACACGAGCGCGACGGAGACGGCCCAGCCGGGGCGGCCGCGCACGAAATCGCGCGTGCCGTCGATCGGATCGACCAGCCAGCACAGGCCCTTGGCGAGGCGGGCGGGATCATCGACGGTTTCCTCCGAGAGCCATCCGGCGGAGGGCAGCAAGAGCCCGAGTTCCCGCTTGAGGTATGTATCGACCTCGAGATCGGCGGCGGAGACGGGGTTGCCGGGCGACTTGTCCCACACATCGAGCGCGTGGCCGTGGCCGGGCCAGCTGGCGAGGGCCAGGCGTCCGGCCTCGGCCATGATGGCGCGGAAGCGGTCGAAGTCGATCATCGGCCTTTGCGATGCGGGTTTGGCGGCTTCCGCGCAAGGGGGCGGCGGCCGATCCACGCGATCTGTGCATTCGTATTCGGCGGTGTTCGAGGTGCGCAGGCGGGGATTGCATCCGTGCAGGCGCGATTGGGGTGCGCGGGGCCTTTTCAAGCCCTTGGCCGTGTGCTTAAGGCAGCGCGACCTGCCGGTTCACGCCGCTTGCTCTCAATCTCTTGATGCGGGGATCACGCATGAACGTTCATGAATATCAGGCCAAGGAATTGCTCGCCAAGTTCGGCGTCGGCATTCCGGCGGGCATTGCTGCCCTCACGGTCGAAGACGCGGTTGCCGCCGCCAAGCAGCTGCCCGGGCCGCTCTATGTGGTGAAGGCGCAGATCCACGCGGGCGGACGCGGCAAGGGCAAGTTCAAGGAACTGCCGGCGGACGCCAAGGGCGGCGTGCGGCTGGCGAAGTCGGTCGAGGAAGTCGAGGCGTTTGCCAAGGAGATGCTGGGCAACACGCTGGTGACGGTGCAGACCGGCGCGGCGGGCAAGCAGGTCAACCGGCTCTATGTGACCGACGGCGTTGATATCGCCAAGGAATACTACCTCTCGATGGTGGTGGACCGGGGCACGGGCCGCGTCGCCATGATCGTCTCGACCGAAGGCGGCATGGACATTGAGGAGGTGGCGCACAGCACCCCTGAGAAGATCGCCACGATCACGATCGATCCGGCGCAGGGCTTCATGCCGCACCACGGCCGCGCCGTGGGCTATGCGCTGAAGCTTACGGGCGAGCTCAACAAGCAGGCCGCCACGATTGCCAAGCAGCTTTACACCGCGTTCATGGCGCTCGATTGCGACATGCTTGAAATCAACCCGCTGGTGGAGACGAAGGACGGCAATCTGCTGGTGCTCGACACCAAGATGAGCTTCGATTCGAACGCGCTCTATCGCCACCCCGATGTCGTCGCGCTGCGTGACGAGACCGAGGAGGATCCGGCGGAGATCGAGGCGAGCAAGTACGACCTCGCCTACATCAAGCTCGATGGGAACATCGGCTGCATGGTGAACGGTGCGGGCCTTGCCATGGCGACGATGGACATCATCAAGTTGAACGGCGAATTCCCGGCCAACTTCCTCGACGTGGGCGGCGGCGCCACCACCGAGAAGGTGACCGCGGCGTTCAAGATCATCCTGCGCGATCCGGCGGTGAAGGGCATTCTCGTCAACATCTTCGGCGGGATCATGAAGTGCGACATCATCGCCGACGGCATCGTTGCCGCCGCGAAGGAAGTGAACCTGCAGGTTCCGCTCGTCGTGCGCCTTGAAGGCACCAACGTGCAGCAGGGCAAGGACATCCTTGCCAACTCGGGTCTCCCCATCGTCCCCGCCAACGACCTTGGCGATGCCGCGCAGAAGATCGTGGCCGAAGTCCGGAAGGTTTCCTGATCCATGAGCATTCTCGTCAACAAAGCCACCAAGGTCATCACCCAGGGCATGACCGGCAAGACCGGCGCGTTCCACACGCAGGCCGCGCTCGACTACGGCACGCAGATGGTCGCGGGCGTGACCCCCGGCAAGGGCGGCACCAGCCACATCGGCCTGCCGCAGTATGACACCGTCGCCGAAGCCAAGGCCGCGACCGGCGCGACCGCGAGCTGCATCTACGTGCCGCCTCCGGGCGCGGCGGATGCGATTCTGGAAGCCATCGACGCGCAGATGGAACTGATCGTGTGCATCACCGAGGGGATTCCGGTGCTCGACATGGTGCGCGTGAAGCGTGCGCTGCAGGGTTCGAAGTCGCGCCTGATCGGGCCGAACTGCCCAGGCGTGCTGACGCCGGACGAGTGCAAGATCGGCATCATGCCGGGCTCGATCTTCAAGAAGGGCTCGGTGGGCGTCGTCTCGCGTTCGGGCACGCTGACCTATGAGGCGGTGTTCCAGACCTCGAACATCGGGCTTGGCCAGACCACTGCGGTCGGCATCGGCGGTGACCCGGTCAACGGCACCAACTTCATCGACGTGCTCGAGCTGTTCCTGGCGGACGAGGACACCAAGTCGATCATCATGATCGGCGAGATCGGCGGCGACGCGGAAGAGAACGCGGCGCAGTTTCTGATCGACGAAGCCAAGCGCGGGCGCAAGAAGCCGATGGCCGGCTTCATCGCGGGCCGTTCGGCGCCTCCGGGCCGCCGCATGGGCCACGCCGGCGCAATCGTTTCGGGCGGCAAGGGCGATGCCGAAAGCAAGATCGCGGCGATGGAAGCGGCGGGTATCCGCGTTTCGCCCTCGCCCAGCCTGCTGGGCGAGACGCTGGCGGAAGTGCTCAAGGGCTGAGGCTCTCGCGCAGACGACGAAGAACGGGGCCGGGGGGAAACCTCCGGCCTTTTTCTTGTTGGCACGCCCATTCCCGGGCCTTCGACCCGACAGGAAAGGTCAATTCGCGGCGCGGATTTCGGCGTCTATGGCGGCGGCATCCGCGCCCATGTTTGCGCAGATGAAGCGGACGGCGGACTGGTAGCGCGGCAATGCGTCTTCGGGATCGGCGTAACCCGCGATCTCAAGGCCGACGAGGCCGTGCATCTGGCCCCAGACGAGGAAGGCGAGGTCCTGTACTTCGGCGGGTGCGGGCGCCGTGTTGCGGTGGTGGGCAAGGCACGTGCCGACGGCATCGACCAGCGCAGCAAAGGCCGGGTAGGCGTCTTCGACCGGCACGGAGAGCGACACGAACTGGCTGTGGCGACCGGTGGGAGAGAAGCGCTTCTCGCCGCCGAACATCAGCCGGTACATGCCCGTGTGATCAAGCGCGAAGCGGCGGTAGGCGAGCATCTGGCGGACCATCCAGCGCAGCGGTACTTCGCGTTCCTCGACTTCGAGCGCATAAGCATGGAGCCGCGCGAAGCCGATGGCGTAGAGCGCCTGCATGAGGCCGGGCTTGCCGCCGTAGAGCGTGTAGATCGCCATCGTGGAGGAACCGCAGGCCCGCGCGAGTTCGCGCAAGGCGACACCATCCGGCCCGTCGCGCCGCACCAGTGCTTCCGCTTCCTCCAGCAGACGCGCGGCGAGGTCTTCACGCGGGGGTTCGGCGGTGAGGGTCATCCGATTCGACATACTTTAGTAAGTGCCCGCTTGCAGCGAGAAATTCCAGTGGTATAGCTTTCTCATAACATCGTTATTGAGTCGATCCAGCGCGGGGAGAGGGTAATGGTCGGCATCGAAAGTGAAGGCGGCGGCAGCGAACGACATGGTGCGGGGCCGATTACCCCGATTACCGTTCGGCAGGGCGGCTTTGCTTTTGCCGAGGATACGCCGGCGCACTGGATCCCGCATGCGCCCGAATTCGCGCAGATGGTCAACGGCGCGTCGTTTGTGATGCCGCATCTGGAGCCGTTCCTTGTCGCGACGCTGGGGGAGGCGGCGAAGCTGATCGCGGACCCGGCGGTGCGGCGCGAAGCGCGCGACTTCTGCATGCAGGAAACGCAGCATTACCGCACGCACCGCCGGTTCAACGATGTGCTGCTGGGGCAGGGCTACGAAAGTCTGGCCGCGGTCGAGGCCGAGATGGCGGCTGCCTATGCGCGGCTGCTGGAGCGCCCGCTGGCGGTGCGGCTGGCCTATGCGGCGGGATTCGAGGCGATGACGCTGGGGCTCACCGACTGGCTGGTGGGCAACCGGGTCGAGCTGTTCCGCGACGCGGACCCGCGCGTCACCTCGTTCATTCTGTGGCACATGGTCGAGGAGACCGAGCACAAGCTGGTGGCGCACGACGTCTACGAAGCGGTCTCGCCGGGCTATTGGCGGCGCGCGGTGGGCGTGCTGCATGGCTCGCTCGATGTGATCCGCTGGAGCCGGCGGTGCTACCGCGCGCTGCTGTTGGCAGACGGACGGTGGCGGCGCCCGGTGTCGCGGCTCAAGGTCTGGTGGTGGGCTGCGCGGTTCCTGCTGGGGGCAGGTCCGGCAGTGCTGCGCGCATTGGTGCCGGGGCATGATCCGCGTGACATGAAGGATCATCCATGGGTGCGCGAGTGGATCGCCGGACACGCGCGGCAGGAGACGCGCGGCGCGCCAATGCCGCTGATCGATACACAGAGCGCCGCGATGCCGGTGCCGTTCTGAGGGGGTGGGGATGGACCATGGAGAACTGCGCAGCGTGCAGCGCATGCTGATCGTGCAGGGCGGCTATGTTATGCTGCTGGGGTTCGTCGCGGGCTTTGGCTTCGTGTTCTATCTGATCGGCAGCATCGAGCTCTGGCCCATTCCCGGCAAGATCGCCGTGCAATTGCCCGGCAGCGACAAGGCCTGGCGGATGAGCCACATGGAAGGCGTGCTCAACGGGCTGACGTTGTGGCTGCTGGCCGCGCTGCAACCGGCGATGGCGCTGCCGGTGGCAACCGCAAGGCGCATCGCGCGGATGCTGGTGCTGACGGCGTGGTGTTTTCCGATCGCCTCATTGTTCGACGCGCTGTTCAAGGACAGCCGCGGCCTGAAGTTTGCCGCGCCGGTGACGAACCTGATCCCTTTCTTCCTGTTTTACGTGGGCATCATCGCGCTGGTCTGGGCGGTGATCGAGATCGTGGTCCGCGTCCGCAAACAGGTCTGAGCTACCCCTCGACGATTCGGTAGGGCACCAGATCGCGCTGGCTGGGATCGACGGCGATGGCCTTGTCGCTGGGCGGGAAGGCGCGCTGGTCGCAGCTGTCGCGCGGGCAGATGCGGCAGGAGATGCCGATGCGGGTGACGGCGTCTTCGTTCGTCAGGTTGAGGCCGTCGGCATAGACGAACTCGTCGGCCAGCGCAGCTTCGCAGCCGAGGACGACGGCGTAGCGGCGGGGCTGGCGGTAGTAGCTGCCGCTGGGTTTCACGAGGCCCTTGGCGATCGAGACGTAGCGGATGCCGTCGGGCATTTCGGCGAGCTGGACGTGGATGCGGTCCGGAATGGCGACAGCCTCATGGACGATCCATAGGGGGCACGCGCCGCCGAAGCGCCCGAACTGGAGGCGCGTTGCGGAATGGCGCTTGGTGATGTTGCCCGCCATGTCGACCCGCGCGAAGAACACCGGAATGCCGCGCGCCTGCGGGCGCTGGAGCGTGGAGAGGCGGTGGCAGCACTGCTCGAAGCTGACATGGAAGAGCTGGCGCAGGCGGTCGATATCGTGGCGCAAAGTCCGCGCCGCGCTGCGGAAGCGCTCATAGGGCATCAGCAGCGCCCCTGCCGCGTAGTTGCCGAGGCCGACGGTGAGGAGGTGGCGGGCGGCTTCGGTCTGCAAAGGGGCGGAGGCGACGATCTGGGCAATCTGGCCGGACAGCGCCATGGCGGCGACCTGATAGGCGAGCTGGAAGCGGCTCGATTCGTTGGGCTGGGCGGAATCGAGCTGGAGGTGGCGGCGCTTGGCATCGAACCGGCGCAAGGCGGCGCCGCTGGCCCATTCGATGGTCACGCCTTCGCGGCGCAGCCATTGCTGCATGGTGCGGATGCGAGGGGACGCATCGTCTCCGGCAATCCAGTGCGCCAGGGTTTCGGCGTCGCGATCGATGCGGTCGACGTAATTGTTGGCGAGGTGGAACCAGTCGCGCACTTCCTCCCACGGGAGGCGGCCACCCGCGATTTCGGAGCCGCCACGGTCCGCGCCGATGGCTTCGTCGAGCATCTCGAGCCGCTGGCGGCCCTTGGCGAAGAGGCCGTGGAGCGTGATGAAGCTTTCCGCGAACTGGGGGAACTGGCGGGCGAGGCGCTCGACCTGATCGGCGGGAATGCCGCCGGGCAGCTGCGGATCGGCGAGCGCCTCGCGCAGCGATTCCGCGAGGGTATCGGCTTCGGGCGGCGCGAGATCGGCCCAGTCGATGGGAAAGGCGGCGCGCAAGGCATCGGCCAGCGCCGGGGTGAGATGGCGCTCGTCGGTTTCGAGCTGCGAGAGATAGGGCGCGCTGATGCCGAGTGCTGTGGCCATCTCGGCCTGACGCAAGCCACGGCGCTGGCGAAGTGTGCGCAAGGCTTGGCCTGCAAAGATCCGGCGGTTGGACATCTTTACCATCTCTGAGATGCCCCAAGCCCGCTCACCCTGAGCTTGTCGAAGGGTGCTGGCGCGACGGTCGCGCTGTGATGCTTCGACAAGCTCAGCATGAGCGGGGTGGGGAGGGGACAGGAATGAGGATGTGTAGTTTGCAAAGTCTGACTTTGCAACTTTGCTGAATTGCATTGGACAGGCGCACTGCAATGCGGCATCCGCCTCAGCCTTGATCCCTAGCAACCGGGGCTATGCACGAATGTCTGCCAATATCGCCGAAATGGAAAAGCGCCGCGAGGCGGCCCGCATGGGCGGCGGCCAGCGCCGCATCGATGCCCAGCATGCCAAGGGCAAGCTGACCGCGCGCGAGCGGCTGGATATCCTGCTCGACGAGGGCAGCTTCGAAGAAATCGACGCCTACGTCGAACACAACTGCGTCGATTTCGGGATGCCCGAGCAGACCGTGCCGGGCGACGGCGTGGTGACGGGTTCGGGCACCATCAATGGCCGGCTGGTCTACGTGTTCAGCCAGGACTTCACCGTGTTCGGCGGTGCGGTTTCCGAGCGGCATGCGATGAAGATCTGCAAGATCATGGACACCGCGCTGAAGGTCGGCGCGCCGGTGATCGGGCTTAACGACAGCGGCGGCGCGCGCATTCAGGAAGGCGTTGCCAGCCTTGGCGGCTATGCCGAGATCTTCCAGCGCAACGTGCTCGCCTCGGGCGTGGTCCCGCAGCTTTCGCTGATCATGGGCCCCTGTGCGGGCGGCGCGGTCTATTCGCCGGCGATGACCGACTTCATCTTCATGGTGAAGGATAGCTCCTACATGTTCGTCACGGGTCCGGACGTGGTCAAGACGGTGACCAACGAGATCGTGACGCAGGAAGAACTGGGCGGCGCGGTGACGCATTCGACCAAGACTTCGGTGGCGGATCTCGCCTGCGAGAACGATATCGAGGCGCTGCTGATGGCGCGCGAGTTCTTCGACTATCTGCCGCTGACCAACCGCTCCGGCGTGCCCGAGCGGCCGACGGCGGATGCGTGGGACCGGCTGGAACACAGCCTCGACACGATCATTCCGGCCTCGGCCAACCAGCCCTACGACATGCACGAGGTGATCACCAAGACACTCGACGAGGGCGAGTTCTTCGAAATCCAGCCCAAGCACGCCGCGAACATCATCTGCGGCTTCGGGCGGATCGAGGGCAAGACGGTGGGCGTGGTGGCGAACCAGCCGATGGTGCTGGCGGGCGTGCTCGATATCAATTCCTCGAAGAAGGCCGCGCGGTTCGTGCGCTTCTGCGACGCGTTCGAGATCCCGATCATCACATTCGTCGACGTGCCGGGCTTCCTGCCGGGCACCGCGCAGGAACTGGGCGGGATCATCAAGCACGGCGCCAAGCTGCTGTTCGCCTATGCCGAGGCGACCGTGCCCAAGATCACCGTGATCACGCGCAAGGCTTATGGCGGGGCCTATGACGTGATGGCCTCCAAGCACTTGCGCGGCGATCTCAACTACGCCTGGCCGACCGCCGAAATCGCGGTGATGGGCGCGAAGGGCGCGGTGGAAATCATTTTCCGCGGGCTTTCGACCGAAGAGCAGGCGGTGAAGACCAAGGAATACGAAGACCGCTTCGCCAACCCGTTCGTGGCGGCGAGCAAGGGCTTTGTCGACGAGGTGATCCACCCGCACTCGACGCGGCGGCGCATTGCGCTGGGGCTGCGGAAACTGCGGAACAAGAGCCTCGAGAACCCCTGGAAGAAGCATGACAATATTCCGCTCTGAGCGGCGGCCTGAAGGACATTTCGACATGACTGACATCTTCATCGTTTCCGGCGCGCGCACGGCCATCGGCACGTTTGGCGGCAGCTTGGCTTCGTTCCGTCCGGCGGACCTTGGCACCATCGTGATCAAGGAAGCGATTGCCCGCGCGGGTCTGACGCCGGACGCCATCGAGAACGTGGTGATCGGCACCGTCGTGCCGACGCAGCCGAAGGACGCCTATGTCAGCCGCGTCGCGGCGGTGAACGCGGGCATTCCCATCGAAAGTCCGGCGATGAACGTGAACCGGCTCTGCGGTTCGGGCCTGCAGGCGATTGTCTCGGCGGCGCAGGGGATTGCGCTGGGCGAGCAGCAGATCGCGATTGGCGGCGGTGCGGAAGTCATGTCGAACGCGCCGCATATGGTGCTCACCGCGCGCAATGGGCAGAAGATGGGCGATCAGGTGATGATGGACGCCATGCTCGGCGCGCTCCACGATCCGTTCGAGAACATCCACATGGGTGTGACGGCGGAGAACGTGGCCGAGCGTCACCAGATCACGCGCGAGACGCAGGATGCGCTGGCGGTGGAAAGCCACAAGCGCGCGGCGGCGGCGACGGCGGCGGGCTATTTCAAGGAGCAGATCGTTCCGGTCGAGATCAAGACCCGCAAGGGCGTGACCGTGTTCGACACCGACGAGCATTTCCGCGCCGATGCCAGCCTTGAATCGATGGCCAGCCTGCGCCCGGTGTTCAAGAAGGACGGCACCGTCACCGCCGGTAACGCCAGCGGCATCAACGACGGCGCGGGCGCGGTCGTGCTGGCGAGCGGCGAGGCTGTGGCCGAGCATGGCCTGAAGCCCATCGCCAAGATTCTGGCGTGGGGCCACGCGGGCGTGGAGCCCAACGTCATGGGTCTCGGCCCGGTGAAGGCCGTGCCGGTGGCGCTGAAGCGCGCTGGGCTGACGCTCGACCAGATCGACGTGATCGAGAGCAACGAAGCCTTTGCGGCGCAGGCCTGCGGCGTGGCCAAGGAGCTGGGCTTCGATCCCGCGAAGACCAATCCGAACGGTTCGGGCATTTCGCTCGGCCACCCCATCGGCGCGACGGGTGCGATCCTGACGATCAAGGCGGCTTACGAACTGCAGCGCACCGGGGGTCAGTACGGCCTCATCACGATGTGCATCGGCGGCGGTCAGGGCATCGCCATGGTGATCGAGAGGGTCTGACATGAAGCTCGGCCGTTTGAACCACATCGGCGTTGCGACGCCATCCATCGCGGACAGTGTGGTGTTCTGGCGCGATGTGATGGGCGCGACGAAGATCCACGAGCCCTTCGATCTCCCCGAGCAGGGCGTGAAGGTGTGTTTCGTCGATACGCCGGGCGCGGATGGCGCGCTGAACGGCACGCAGATCGAGCTGATCGAGCCGCTGCCGGGCAACACCAGCATCGCCAGCTTCCTCGAGAAGAACCCGGCGGGCGGGCAGCACCACATGTGCTACGAAGTGCCGGACATTCACGCGGCCAAGGCGGAGTTCGAGGCACTGGGCAAGCGCGTGCTGGGCGAGCCCCGCATCGGCGCGCACGGGACGCTGATCTTCTTCGTCCACCCGCGCGACATGGGCGGTGTGCTGACCGAGATCATGGAGACGCCGAAAGAGGCGCATTAACTTCGAAGCCCTCTCCTCTTCAGAGGGGAGGGTTGGGAGGGGGGCTCGCGCAGGCGAGCGCCGGATGCCCCTCTCCAACTTCGGCTAGGCAGCAAGCTGCCAAGCCTGCCTATCCTCTCCCCGAGCGGGGAGAGGGCATTGAGGATAGAGCGATGGCGAATATCGAAGACTGGCAGAAGGCCGCCTCGAAGGAAGTGAAGGGCAAGGACCTCACCTGGCAGACGCCCGAAGGCATTGCCGTGAAGCCGCTCTACACGGCGGAAGACGTGACCGCCGATCCCGGCCTGCCCGGCTTCGCGCCGTTCACGCGCGGGGTGCGCGCCTCGATGTATGCGGGGCGTCCGTGGACGATCCGGCAATATGCGGGCTTCTCCACTGCCGAGGAATCGAACGCGTTCTATCGCCGGAATCTGGCGGCGGGGCAGAAGGGCTTGTCGGTCGCCTTCGACCTTGCGACGCACCGCGGCTATGACAGCGATCATCCGCGCGTGGTGGGCGATGTCGGCAAGGCGGGCGTGGCGATCGACAGCGTCGAGGACATGAAGATCCTGTTCGACGGGATTCCGCTCGATCAGATGTCGGTTTCGATGACCATGAACGGCGCGGTGATCCCCATCCTCGCGTTCTTCATCGTGGCGGGCGAGGAGCAGGGCGTGAGCCGCGCCCAGCTCGACGGGACCATCCAGAACGACATCCTCAAGGAGTTCATGGTCCGCAACACCTATATCTATCCGCCCGAGCCCTCGATGCGGATCATCTCGGACATCTTCGGCTACACCAGCCGCGAGATGCCCAAGTTCAATTCGATCTCGATTTCCGGCTATCACATGCAGGAAGCCGGGGCGACGCAGGTGCAGGAGCTCGCGTTCACCATTGCCGACGGCATGGAATACGTGAAGTATGGCGTGGCTTCGGGCCTCGATATCGATGCCTTTGCGGGCCGCCTCTCGTTCTTCTTCGCCATCGGCATGAACTTCTTCATGGAAGTGGCCAAGCTGCGCGCGGCGCGCGTGCTGTGGCACCGGGTGATGACGCAGCTGGGCGCCAAGGACGAACGCTCCAAGATGCTGCGCACGCACTGCCAGACTTCGGGCGTGAGCTTGCAGGAGCAGGACCCCTACAACAACGTGATCCGCACCACGATCGAGGCGATGGCCGCGATGCTGGGCGGCACGCAGTCGCTCCACACCAATGCGCTCGACGAAGCCATCGCGCTGCCGACCGACTTTTCCGCGCGCATCGCCCGCAACACGCAGATCGTGATCCAGGAAGAAACGGGGATGACCAAGGTGGTCGATCCGCTGGGCGGTTCCTACTACGTCGAGGCCCTGACGCAGGAGCTGGTCGACAAGGCCTGGGAGATCATCGAGCGCGTGGAAAGCGAAGGCGGCATGGCCAAGGCTGTGGCGGCGGGCTGGCCCAAGGCGATGATCGAGGAAGCCGCCGCCGGACGGCAGGCGCGGGTGGACAAGGGCGATGACGTGATCGTCGGCGTCAACAAGTACCGCCTCGCCAGCGAAGACCAGCTCGATACGCTGGAAGTCGACAACATGGCGGTGCGCGAAGGCCAGATCGCGCGGCTGAAGTGGGTGCGCGAAACGCGCGACGAGACCAAGTGCCGTGCCGCTCTGAATGCTCTGACCGAAGGAGCGAAGACCGGCGGCAATCTGCTCGAACTCGCGGTCGAAGCCGCGCGGCACCGCGCGACGCTGGGCGAGATTTCGGATGCGATGGAGATCGTGTTCGGCCGCCACGGCACGCACCCGACCCCGGTTCGCGGCGTCTACAGCGCCTACTACGCGGGGGATTCGCGCTACCAGCAGGTGCTCGACGGCGTGGAGGCGGTGACGCGCCGACTGGGCCGCGCGCCCCGCATGCTTGTCGCCAAGATGGGCCAGGACGGACATGACCGCGGCGCGAACGTGATCGCCTCCGCGTTCGGCGACATGGGCTTCGACGTGACGAGCAGCCCGCTGTTCCAGACGCCCGAGGAAGCCGCCAAGCTGGCGCTGGAGGCCGATGTCGATGCAGTCGGCGCGTCTTCACTGGCGGCGGGCCACAAGACGCTGATCCCCGAACTGATCCGCCACCTGCGCGAAGCGGGCCGCAGCGATATCAAGGTCGTCGCGGGCGGGGTGATCCCGCCGCAGGACTACGACTTCCTGCGCGAGGCGGGGGTGCAGGGCATCTACGGCCCGGGCACCAATGTGGTCGAAGCGGCGGCGGACATGCTGCGCCTGCTTGGGCACAATATGCCGCCCGCGGGCGAAGAACTGGCGGCTGCGGAGTGAGGGGGATGTTTGTCTGCCTCGCCGCTTTCTGCTATTCTACCATGCATATGGTAGAAAGGTAGAACTATGGGCGCGCAGATGAATATAAAGAATGCCGAGGCGGCCGAGCTGGCAAGCAAGCTCGCTGCCATGGAGGGGAAGAGCGTCACGCAAGTCGTGCTGGATGCCCTGCGCGCGCGGGAAAGGGCACTGACGGCCGAGGACCGGTTCGCGCGGGCGATGGCGATCTGCACCGAGACGGCAGCCCGCCTGTCGCCGGAAATGCGGGCGCTCGACATCGACGACTTTCTCTATGACGAATACGGACTGCCAAAGTGATCGTTGATAGTTCCGCCATGGTCGCAATGCTCTGGAAAGAGCCGGAGGCGGCCCCGTTCCTCTCGGCGATCATCGCTGCCGGCGGGGGATTGATCTCGGCCGGCAACTATCTCGAGGCATCGATTGTTATCGACAAACAGCGCGATCCCGCCATCAGCGCAGGGTTGGACAACCTGCTCGCTGAACTGGAAATCGATATTGCCCCGGTGACAGCCACACAGGCCCGCTTGGCCCGCCAAGCCTACCGCGATTTCGGCAGGGGCAGCGGCCATCCCGCCAAGCTCAACTATGGCGATTGCTTCGCTTATGCCCTCGCGGTGGAGCGCGGCGAGCCGCTGCTCTACAAGGGGGATGATTTTGCACATGCCGGGTTGGCGAGAGTGGTGGCATGACTGACACGCCCAAAGGCTATGTCGTCGCCGAAGTCGACGTCCATGATGCGGAAGGGTTCGCCGCCTATCGCGCCGCGGTGCCTGCGGTGATCGCGCAGTTCGGCGGCCGCTACGTGGTGCGTGGCGGCGCGATCACGGGCGTGGAGGGCGGTGCTCCCACGGGCCGCATCGTCATTGTCGAGTTTCCGAGCAAGGCGCAGGCCGAAGCCTTTGTGAATTCTGCCGAATATGCCCCGGTGGCAGCGATCCGCCAGCGGACCAGTTCCTCGCGCCTCTTCGTTGTTGAAGGGGTGGAGGGGTGAGTCGTCGGCGTTTAGCCTCCCTCCTTTCCTTCACCCCGGGCTTGACCCGGGGTTCGGCTGCCTTGTGCGGCGGTGCTGGAAAAGCGGGACCCCGGATCAAGTCCGGGGTGACGAAGGGTGAAGGTGCGGGGGCATGAGCGGGCGTCGTCGTATGTCGTTCATTGTGACCAGCCTGCTGATGTGGGTTCTTCTGGGGGCAACACTTTGGTCGTTGCTCACCACGCTGGAAACGAGTTGCAAGTTGCAGGAACAGCGCTCTGGCTTGTGGGCAGAATGCTTCGCTCCAGCCGGCCAGATTTATCTCGGTCTGTTTGCGCTGATCTTTACTGTCGACCTGATCCGGATTGTTTCGGTGCTGCAGGCAGCGAAGCCTGAGAAGGAATAAGAATGTTCAAGAAAATCCTCATCGCCAACCGTGGTGAAATTGCTTGCCGCGTGATCAAGACCGCGCGGCGGATGGGTATCCAGACCGTTGCGGTCTATTCGGATGCCGATGCGCGCGCGCCGTTTGTGAAGATGGCGGACGAGGCGGTGCATATCGGGCCTTCGCCCGCTGCGCAGAGCTACCTTATCGCGGACAAGATCATCGCGGCCTGCAAGCAGACGGGCGCCGAGGCGGTGCATCCGGGCTATGGCTTCCTTTCCGAGCGGACCTCATTTGCCGAGGCGCTGGCAGCGGAGGGCATCGCGTTCATCGGGCCGCCCGTGAACGCCATTGCCGCGATGGGTGACAAGATCGAATCGAAGAAGCTGGCGAAGGCGGCGGGCGTGAATGTCGTCCCCGGCTTCGTGGGCGAGATCGAAGATACCGAGCACGCGGTGCGCATCTCGGACGAGATCGGCTATCCGGTGATGATGAAGGCCTCGGCCGGTGGCGGCGGCAAGGGCATGCGGCTGGCGTACTCCGAAAAGGACGTGCGCGAGGGCTTCGAGGCGGTGAAGCGCGAGGGGCTGAACTCGTTCGGCGATGACCGCGTGTTTATCGAGAAGTTCATCCTCAATCCGCGCCACATCGAGATCCAGATCCTCGGCGACCAGCACGGCAACATCATCTACCTCAACGAGCGCGAGTGCTCGATCCAGCGGCGGCACCAGAAGGTGGTCGAGGAAGCGCCCTCGCCCTTCGTGACGCCGAAGATGCGAAAAGCGATGGGCGAGCAGTGCGTCGCGCTGAGCCGCGCGGTGGGCTATTACTCGGCGGGCACGGTGGAGCTGATCGTCTCGGGCGCGGACCCGAGCGGGGAGAGCTTCTACTTCCTCGAAATGAACACCCGCCTGCAGGTGGAGCACCCGGTGACCGAAGCGATCACCGGCATCGATCTGGTCGAGCAGATGATCCGCGTGGCGGCGGGCGAAAAGCTCGCCTTCACGCAGGACGATATCGGCATCGACGGCTGGGCCATCGAGAACCGTGTCTATGCCGAAGATCCCTATCGCGGCTTCTTGCCCTCGACCGGGCGGCTGGTGCGCTATGATCCGCCGGTGGAAGGCTGGACCGACGACGGCGCGGCCAACGGGCGGCGCGGCGTCGGCGGCGTGCGCGTGGACGACGGCGTCTATGAAGGCGGCGAAGTCTCGATGTTCTACGATCCGATGATCGCCAAGCTGGTGACGTGGGGCGCGACGCGTGACGAGGCGGCGGACCGGCAGATCGAAGCATTGGATGCCTTCGAGATCGAGGGCCTCGGCCACAACATCGATTTCGTCTCGGCGATCATGCAGCACCCGCGCTTCCGTTCGGGCGAGCTGACTACCGGGTTCATCGCCGAGGAATACCCCGACGGGTTCCACGGCGCGGCGACGTCGGACGAGACCAAGCGTTCGCTGGTGGCGCTGGCGGGCTTTCTGGCCACGGCGCGGGCGGACCGCGCGCGACAGGTCGATGGGCAGCTGGGCGAAACGCTCGATCCGCCGTTCGACTGGGCGGTGCGCATCGGCGAGACCGACTATGCCGTGACGGTGGATGAAGAGGCGATCACCGTCGATGGCGACGAGATCGATCTGGAGCTGGAGTATACGCCGGGCGACCGCGTCGTCATGGCCGAAGTGGGCGGCCAGCCGCTGACGGTGAAGGTCAAGGCCCGCGCCACCGGCTTCACCCTGACGACGCGCGGCGCGAGCCACGATGTGCGCGTGCACCCGGCGCGAATCGCCGGGCTGACCGGGCACATGATCGCCAAGGTCGCGCCCGACATGTCGAAGTACCTCGTCTGCCCGATGCCCGGGCTGCTCGTGGCGCTGCATGTGGGCGTGGGCGACAGCGTCGAGGCCGGGCAGCCGCTCGCCGTGGTCGAGGCGATGAAGATGGAAAACATCCTGCGTGCCGAGAAATCGGGCAAGGTGAAGGCGGTGAACGCGGCGCAAGGGGAAAGCCTTGCGGTGGATGCGATCATCCTTGAAATGGAGTAGAAGCGCCGCTGATGCCCCTGCTCACATTCGTGCATGGGCAGCGGGTGAGGTTGACGTTTACGTAAGCGCGAATTATGCGCGCGCCACAAGTTTGAGAAAGGCCTGACACGATGAAAGCCCTGGTCTGCGTGAAGCGGGTGATCGACTACAACGTGAAGCCGCGCGTGAAGGCGGATGGCACGGGGGTTGACCTTGCTAACGTGAAGATGAGCATGAACCCCTTCGACGAAATCGCGGTCGAAGAAGCCATTCGCCTCAAGGAAAAGGGCGTGGTCACCGAGATCGTCGCGGTTTCGGTCGGGCCGGCCAAGGCGCAGGAAACACTGCGCACCGCGCTCGCCATGGGTGCGGACCGCGCGATCCTCGTTGTCAGCGAAGACGAGGTCGAGCCGCTCGCCGTCGCCAAGATCGTCAAGGCGATTGCCGACGAAGAGCAGCCGGGCCTCATCATCACCGGCAAGCAGGCGATCGACGACGACGCCAACCAGGTCGGCCAGATGGTTGCCGCGCTGCTGGGCCGTCCGCAGGGCACCTTTGCCAACGAAGTCGCGGTCGAGGGCGACAGCATCGTGGTGAAGCGCGAAATCGATGGCGGTCTGGAGACGGTGAAGCTGGCGCTGCCTGCCGTGGTCACCACCGACCTGCGCCTCAACGAACCGCGCTATGCTTCGCTGCCCAACATCATGAAGGCAAAGTCCAAGCCGCTCGCCACCAAGGCCCCGGCGGACTACGGCGTCGATATCGCGCCGCGCCTCAAGACGCTCAAGGTCACCGAACCGCCGGTGCGCAGCGCGGGTATCAAGGTGCCTGACGTCGATACGCTGGTCGCCAAGCTCAAGGAAATGGGAGTCGCCTGATGACGAAGACGCTTGTTTGGGTCGAACACGACAACGCTTCGATCAAAGACGCGACGCTGGCCGTCGTGACTGCTGCTTCGCAGATCGGCGACGTGACCGCGTTGGTTGCGGGCTCTGGCTGTGACGGTGCTGCCGCCGCTGCTGCGCAGATCGCCGGTGTGAGCAAGGTGCTCAAGGCCGATGACGCGGCCTATGCCAATGCGCTGGCCGAGAACGTCGCGCCGCTCGTCGCCGGCCTTATGGCCGATTACGACGTGTTCGTCGCGCCCGCCACGACGACCGGCAAGAACATCGCGCCGCGCGTTGCCGCGCTGCTTGACGTGATGCAGGTTTCCGACATCCTCTCGGTCGAAGGCCCCAGGACCTTCACCCGTCCGATCTACGCCGGCAACGCGATTGCGACGGTTGAAGCGACCGATGCCAAGCTGGTTGTCACCGTGCGCGGCACCGCCTTTGCGAAGGCGGATGCGACCGGCGGTTCGGCGGCGGTGGAAGCCGTGGCTGCGGCAGGCGATGCCGGCACGTCGAGCTTCCTCGGTTCGGAAATCGCCAAGAGCGAACGTCCGGAACTGACCTCGGCCAAGATCATCGTCTCGGGCGGCCGCGCGCTGAAGGATGCGGAAACGTTCCAGAGCGTGATCATCCCGCTGGCCGACAAGCTCGGTGCGGGCGTCGGTGCAAGCCGCGCGGCGGTGGATGCGGGCTATGTGCCCAACGACTACCAGGTCGGCCAGACCGGCAAGATCGTTGCGCCGGAAGTCTACATCGCGGTCGGCATCTCCGGCGCGATCCAGCACCTTGCGGGCATGAAGGATTCCAAGACCATCATCGCCATCAACAAGGACGAGGACGCCCCGATCTTCCAGGTTGCGGACATCGGCCTCGTCGGCGATCTGTTCACGCTGGTGCCGGAACTGACCGGCAAGCTCTGAGCTTCGCTTCAGCACGGAAACACGGGAAGGGCTCCACCACGGTGGAGCCTTTTCTGTTTGGCCGTGACCTGATCTGCCGTTACGTTTCGGGCATGGGGATGATCCGGCGATTTTGCGCAGTCTTGCTCATGGCTCTGGGCTTGCTGCCCGGGTCCGCGTGGGCGGCGGAAACGGTGCTTGAGCCGCTCGACAAATGGGTGCTCAGCTACGCCGAGGATTCCTGCCGGCTGGCGCGGGCCTTTGGCACCAAGGACAACAAGATCGTGCTGGTCATGGACCAGTACATGCCCGCCGGGATTCTCGATCTATCGCTGATCGGAAAGCGGCTTGGCCGCTATGAAAAGAACCGGGTTGAACTGATCACCACGTTTGGCCCGGGCCTGCCTGTGGGCGAGGCGCGCGAGGCGCTTACCGGGACAGTGGGGCCGGACCACACGACGATCCTGATGATCGGTGGGCGCGATCTGCTCAATCGGCATCAGGTCAAAGGAGCTTCGGACGAGCTTTTCGCCACCACCAAAGAGCAGGAAGCCGCCGTCACCGAATTGCACATTGCCATGGGTGCGCGTCGGATCCTGTTGCGTACCGGGTCCATGGCATCGCCACTCGTCGCTATGCGCGCCTGCATGGCCGATCTTGTCAAGACATGGGGGCTCGATCCGGCGCAGCAGGATGCGCTCACCAGGCGGCCAGTCCCCACAACCAGTCTTACGAAGTGGCTGACACCAAACGATTATCCAAAGGAGCCTCTCTCGATTGGTGCCAGCGCCATTGTGCGTTTCCGCATCATGGTAGGTGCGGACGGGCTCCCGACCAAGTGCGCGATTCAGCAGGCGACGCTCTCGCCCGAGTTCACCAAGCTGACCTGCGATCTCCTGATGGCACGCGCGCGGTTCAACCCTGCGCTTGATCGGGATGGCAAGCCGGTCGCCAGCTTCTACACCAATTCGGTGCGCTGGCTGGCCGTATAGACGTCACAGCGCCAGCGTCAGACACTGGCTGAAATCGTCCACCACATAATCGGCAAAGGCCTCGCATGCCTCGAAGCCGTATTTGCGGTAGAGCGCGACGGCGGGCGCGAAGGCTTCGGTGCGGCCGGTTTCGAGGCTCACGCGGATGTAGCCGCGCGTTCTCGCCACGGTGAGGAGGTGCTGGAGCATCGCCTCGCCCACGCCCTTGCCGCGCCATTCCGGGGCGGCGCGCATCGATTTGAGTTCGCCGTGGGTATCACCCAGATGCTTGATCGCGCCCATGGCCGCGAGCGCGCCGTGGATGCGGGCCGTGTAGAAGGTGACGCCGGGCTGGCGCAGCTTGTCGAGCGGAAGGGCGTGGACTTTGCAGGCGGGGCTTTCGGCATGCATGCCGCCGAGGTGGTAGGCCACCAGCGCCTGCACGTCTGCGCCCGAGAGGTCGTCTTCGGTGATTTCCAGGCCTTCGATCATGTGCCCCCCGCTGGTCTTGCCGGGACTATCTGCTATCGCGTTCGCCATGACGGATACAAGTGAAAGCCGCTGGGCCATCGCCATCCATGGCGGGGCCGGATCGATGACGCCCGAGACGATGGATGCCGCAGGTGTCGCCGCCCACGAGGCGGCGCTGGGCGTGGCGCTCGATGCGGGGACCGCAGTGCTCAAGGCGGGAGGCTCTGCGCTGGACGCGGTCTGCGCGGCGGTTTCGGCGCTGGAGGATGATCCGCATTTCAACGCGGGGCGCGGCGCGGTGTTCACCTATCACGGCACCAACGAACTCGATGCGGCAGTGATGGACGGCGCCTCGCGCGGGGCGGGGGCGGTCTGCGGGGTGACGCATACGCGCAATCCGGTGAGCCTCGCGCGCACGGTGATGGAAAAGAGCCCGCACGTGTTCCTGAGCGGCGCGGGCGCTGAGGAGTTCGCGCGCGAACAAGGCGTGGAGCAGGTCGATCCCGACTGGTTCGCCACCGAAGCCCGCTGGCAGCAATTGCAGGAACTGAAGGCGAAGAAGCTCGGCTGGTTCGATGCAGGACTGAAGTACGGGACAGTCGGCGCGGTGGCGGTGGATGCCGGCGGCCACGTCGCGGCGGCGACTTCGACCGGGGGCCTCACCGGCAAGCGCTGGGGGCGGATCGGGGATTCGCCGCTGATCGGCGCGGGGACTTATGCCGATGACCGCGCGGCGGCGGTGAGTTGCACCGGCTCGGGCGAGCAGTTCATCCGCGCGGCGGTGGCGCACGAGATCTGCGCGCGGATGCGGCTCGGCGGAGAGGGTCCGCAAAGTGCGACCGAAGCCGTGCTCGCCGAAGTCGGCGAAATGGGCGGGGTTGGCGGCGTGATCTACGCAACACCTACCGGTGAAACGGGTTTTGCCTTCACCACGCCGGGCATGTTCCGGGCGCGTGCGGACAGCGATGGACTGCGCGAAGTCGGGATGTTCGGCGAAGGCTAGGCCGCGTACTTGTCGGCCTTGCGCTTGCCGAGGCGCAGGCCCTGCTCCAACTGGGCGCGGAGCTGGAGATAGTAGGATTCGAGGAAGACCCGTTCGGCGCCCGTCGGATAGGTGCGCCCGATCTTGCGGCTGATCGCATCGGCGACATCATCGAGCGCGGTGCCCCGGCCATCGCGGAGCACGCGCTCCAGCGTCTGCAGCTCGTACTCGCCGTAGACCGCCAGCTCCTGCGGCGCAAAGGTGAAGGCTTGATCGCTGGCGGCGACCGGCGCGCTGACTGAGAGCGCCTGCCCGAGCTTGCGGCGCTGCGCCTCGACCACCCAGGTGCCCGCGATAACGTCGCCGCAGCGCAGGGCATCGCGGTTGAAGAACGGAAATAGCATGAAAATGGCGCACCAGACCGCGCCTGCCCAGCCGGCAAGGTCGGTGTCGCTCCCCGCCGCGACAGCCCCGCCGATGAACACGATCGGCATGAACAACTCGATATCGCGGATGATATTGCGGGCGATCACGGCTTCGGTGGTGAGCCGCTCGGTGCCGCGCGCCGCGATGCGGATGCCGGTCACGCGCTTGCCGGGTGTCGCGCCGCGCGGGCCGAGCTCGAAAAACAGGAACCAGGCATTGCGGAACAGGAACATCGCGATGATCCACACGATCACCAAGGCCTGCAATGCGCGCGCCTTGGGGCCGTCAGCCTCGACCTCCTGAAGCTTCAGGCCGATGCCGCCCGCGATCCAGATCAGGGTATAGGTGGTGGCGATCATCGCCGCCCCGATCAGGGCGAGATCGATCAGCAGCGCCGCCGCCCGCGCGCCGCGTGTGGCGAGGACCAGGGGCAGCGCCACGCCTTCGGGCGTGATCACCGTGCGATTGCGGCTGCGGGGGTCCCGGCGCGCCATCAGGCCGATTGCCCCCGCCCGCGCCAGACGAAGAAATAGCCGCTCCAGAACACGAGCATGAAGCCGCCGACGATCAGGCGCCCGGCGGTGTTGTCGACCAGCTGGCGGCCGAAGCCTTCGAGCAGGCCTGCCACGATCAGCATGAGCACCACGCCGACCATGACTTGTGCGCTGCGCCGCCCTGCCGCTGCGGCCGCATCGAGCACCGCCGCATCACCGGGAAAGGCCATCGCACGCCCGATATGGAGGCCCGCCGCGCCTGCGAGCATGATCGCGAACAGTTCGGTTGTGCCGTGGATCGATAGCCAGCCGACGAGTTCGAGCGTGAGGCCCTGCCCGTGATAGAGCCAGAGCAGCGCGCCGAGGATCGCAGTGTTCTGGATCAGCAGCATCGCGGAAGGCAGGCCGAAGGCAAAGCCCAGCGCGAAGGCAAGGATCGAGACTTGCGCGTTGTTGGAGAAAAGATAGGCGGCGAAGACCGCAAGGCCGTGCTGGTCCTGCTGGCCGAACAGCGTGCCCATCAATACTGCCCGGCTCGCACCGGGGACTCGTGCATCGCCCATCCCGCCGGGCATCAGCGCGTAATACCAATCGGGATCGCTTGCGACGAGCAGCCAGCCAGCAATCGTCCCCGCCACCATGAGCGCAAACGCGATCAGGATGTCCTGTTTCAGCGCACGCACGCTCTCGCCCCAGCCGCCGCCGAAGAAGCGCATAAGCCAGTCGCCCAGCCCGGCGCGCGGGCCATAGACGATAAACCAGGCGCGGCGCGTGAGGCCTTCGAGCCACTCCAGCGTTTCGGCATCAAGCGAGGTCTCGCGCGCGACGGCGAGGCTGGAAACGGCGGTGCGATAGAGCGCGGGGAGGGCAAGCAGGTCCGCATCCGAAATGCCGCGCAGGCGTCCCTTCTCGATCCGGGTGACGATGGTCTCGAGCCGTTTCCACTCGCCCTCGCGCTCAAGGCGGAAGCGGTCCGAGCGCAGCGCGGCATCTTCGGCGGCAGCGATTTGCGCGCTGGCAGCGGGGCTGAACCAGCCGCCGAGCCGACCAAGCAGCCAGGGTGCGGCTTCGCTCATCCGAGGCTTCCGGCGCGTTTCACAGTGAGGTAGGCATCGAGCAGGCGATTGCCGATGTGCTGGTGCGGCGCCTCGACCACGAGAATGCCGGCGCGGCGCAGGCGCTGGAGCACGAGCGTGCGTTGCTGCTGGAGCGTCGTGGCGGTGACCGCCATCGCCGCATCCTGCGCGCTGCGGATCGGCGCATGCACGAAATCGGCAAGTTCGGCATCGGCCATCACGACGAAGATCACGCGGTGCCGCTCGACGAGGCGGCGCATCGATTCGATCATCAGTTCGGCGCTGGTGGGGTCGGTGAATTCGGAGAACACAACAATCAGCGAACGGCGCCGCAGCCGTGCGGCTAGCGTAGACAGCGCGAGCGTGAAGTTGGGCTGCTCGGCACTGTAATCGAGCGCGGCGGCGGCTTCCTGCAGGCGGGCGAATTCGCGCGGGGCTGTGACGAAGGGGCTCATCACCAGTGGGCGCTGGGCAAAACCGTAGAGCGCGACGCGGTCCTGCGCGCCGAGCGCGATCCATGCGGTGGTCAGCGCAGCGGTCACGGCGCGGTCGATGCGCGGCAGGCCCGCAATCGGCTCGCACATCGTCTGCCCGCAATCGAAGGCGAAGACGATCTGGTTGTTGCGCTCGGTCTCATACTCCTTGGCGTAGAGCCTGGCGTGGCGCGCGGACGATTTCCAGTCGATGCGGCGGCGGTCCATGCCGGGTTCGTACTCGGACAGCGCCTCGAACTCGGTCCCTTCGCCCCGGATGCGGCGGGCGACCATGCCGAACTGGGCATCGCGCAGGAAAATCTGCAACGCCGGGCTGCGCACCGGGGCAATGTTGGGGCGCACGCGGACTTCGGCAGCAAGGTCGCGCCGGACTTGCCGCGTGGCGAGGCCCAGCGGCCCGTCCCAGCGCAGCCAGATGGCGTTGACAAGGCCCGTACCGCGCCGGTTGGGGGTGGTGCTGACCTTGACGCTCCATGCACCGTTGTCCCGTGCGAGCGGGGCGACAAGCCTTCCACCGGGTGCAAGGCGCGGATCGAGCGCGAGCGCTGCAACCGGAGCTGCTCGCGGCGCTTCGATGCGGAAATCGGCGAGGACAGTAAGACTCAGCGCTTCACCCACTTCGGCGTCTTGTGGCACGATGACGCGCAAGTCGGACAGCGCCGGGGCCAGCAGCGCATCGAGCAGGACCATCACCAGCAAGGCCCCGCCCAGCGCCGGAGCAGCGACCCATGCCTGCGGTGCGGCAGCGGCTACCACCAGCGCCAGCGGCGCAGCGAGCGCCAGCAGCACCGCGGTGCGCGTCGACGGGTAGAACACCGGGAGGGGCCAGCGCAGTCGCATCGTTCAGCGCGGCGCCTCGGTGCGCTGGATCAGGTCGGCGACGATGCTTTCCGCCGCGCGGCCTTCGATCTCGGCGGCGGGGCTGAGCAGCATGCGGTGCCGCAGCACGGCGATGGCGAGCGCCTTAACGTCGTCCGGGATCACATAGTCGCGGCCATCGAGCGCGGCGCGGGCGCGGGCGGCTCCTGCCAGCACGACGGCGGCACGCGGGCTGGCCCCGGCGGCGAGATCGGCGCTTTCGCGCGTCGCCCGCACAAGGCGAACGATGTAGTCGACGATGGTCTCGGACATCGTCACCGTGGCAACCGCGGCGACCGCTTCGGCGATGGCATTGCCGCCGGTCACCGCGCTGACGCCGAGCGCCGCCGGACTGGGCGCACCGCGGCCTGAACCATAGCGTGCGACGATCTGAGCTTCCTCCTCGGCGCTGGGGTAATCGACCAGCAGCTTGAACAGGAAGCGATCAAGCTGCGCCTCGGGCAGCGGATAGACGCCCTGGCTTTCGATCGGGTTTTGCGTGGCGACGACCATGAAGCGATCCGAGAGGGCATAGGTCTCGCCATCGAGCGTCACGCGGCGTTCCTGCATGGCTTCGAGCAGCGCCGCCTGCGTCTTGGGCGGGGTGCGGTTGATTTCATCGCCGAGCACCAGTTCGTGGAAGATCGGCCCGCGCGTGAGGGTGAACTGGCTGGTCTGGAAGTTGAACAGGTTGGAGCCGAGGATATCGCCCGGCATCAGGTCCGGCGTGAACTGGATCCGCCCGAAATCGAGGCCGAGCGTGGTTGCGAAGCTCTGCGCGAGGAAGGTCTTGGCGGTGCCCGGCGGACCTTCGAGCAGCACATGGCCGCCCGCGAGCAGCGCGATCAGCAGGTGATCGACCACACTGTCCTGCCCTACCACTGCCTTGGCCACTTCGGCGCGGATGGCACCGGCCATGGCGCGGACATCTTCCAGAGTCATTCGGTCAGGTCCTTTTCAAGGCGTTGGAGCGCGGCGGCGCGCTGCACCACATCGGCAGAGCGGTGCGCGGCGCGGAGGCGGGCGGCGAGTTCGGACCAGCGCGGACCGGTCGCGGTGAGGCGGGCTTGCAGGCGGTCAATAGCGGCGTCGGTCTCTTCCGGCGGACGGCCGCGCGGGAGGCCCAGCGCATGGACCAGCCGTTCCCGCGCGGCATCGGCAAAGGGACCGGCGATCAGGCGCACGCGTCCGGCGCGGCGGATCAGGCCGGCGGTGTTGCGCACCAGCACGGTCTTGCCGAGCGGTATCTCGCGCCCGGCAACGCGTGGCGGTCCGAAGCGGTTGAAGCTGCGCCAGCCGGCGGCGAACAGCGCCATGAAGAAGCACAGCGTGGCAGCAAGGAAGGGCGGCTCGAAGGCGAGCGTAAGCAGGTTGCGGCTGGCGCCCAGACCGTTGAGCGTGAGGTCGAAAGTGACTGCCACAGGGCGACCGCCTGCCGCTGCAAACACGAGGCGGCGGGCCATCAGGCCGGTCTGCTTGTCGGCAAGCCCCCAGTTGTCGAGCAGGTCCGGCTCGAACACGAGGACGACCGGATAGCTCCGGGCGAAGTCGTCGTTGGCGTCCTCCTCGTCCGGATCGGCATCGGCACGGCGCCCCAGCCCTATCCAGTGTTCCAGCGCCGGGTTGCTGCCATCGCCGCTGAGATAACCGGCAAGCGTCCGTCCGCCCTGCGTTTCGACCAGCGCTTGAAGGCCGGGGCCGGTGCCGTACTGGACCGTCTTGTCATCCGGCAGCGGACCGCGCAGGTCGGCAAAGGCACTGGAACCCGTCCAGCCATGCGCCGCGCCAGACACGAAATCGAGGCTGACGTCGTCGTGATAGCCCTTCCAGTCGGGCGGGTTGGTCCCGCTGACCCGGGTCCAGCCGCGCTTCGTCAGCGGGTTGCTGAAATCGGGGAAGGCCACCCACTTGGGAGCGACGATCAGCGTGGGGCCGATCATGCGCCGTGCCGCGACGATCTCGGCAATGTCGCTGCCCTTCGCGTCAGCCGGTGGGGTCAGCACGAGCAGGCCTGGCTGTTTGAGCGCGTCCTTGCTGCGCGCGCGGTGTACCGAGATCCCGTCGGCCTCAAGCATCGCCGCAAGCCCGGCATAGCCGTTGAGCCCGCGCCCCGCAGCGTGGCCACCGCCGTTGTTGGTCGCCCCGCCGCCAGCGCCGATCCAGTAGAGCACGGCAACGAACGCGAGCGCGCCGATCAGTACGATGCCGAGCGTGGTGCCCTTGCCGAACGTCCTGTCGCTCACCGCTTGCCCTCCAGATTCTGGAGCGCGAAGGCGGCATAGGCCTCGCGCGCGCGGTGCCAGTCGTCCGCGGCCAGCGCGCGCAGCGCGTAGAGGCTGCGCTCGACCTCGCGCGCGATCAGCGTGAAAGCCTGCCTTGCGGCGGCGGGTAGGCCGGGGATCAGACTTATTTCGCGGGCGGTGCTGGAAGGGGAAAGCCAATCGGGCTGCGCGGCCGCGATGTGGTGGACACTGCGCTGGAGCAAGAGGTGGACTGCCTCGTCAAACCGCCCCTCTGCGGCAAGCGCATCGGCATCTTCGAGCAGGGCAAGCGCGGCGGCGTGGTCGATCACCGGCGCCGATGGAGCAGGGGCTGCCATCGCGCGGGCGAGACGCCAGCGCTGGAACAGTGTCCAGGCGATCCACGCCGCGCCCGCCACGGCCAGCAGGGCCAGCAGAATCTCGACCGCGCTCCAGCCTGTGCCAAGCCACTTGCCCAGCGGTTCGAACAGGCGCGCCAGAAAGCGGAAGAGGGCCTTCAGCCATTCGGGTGGGTCTGCCTTGGGGGGATTGTAGGGCGGCAGCGGCGTATACTGGATCTCGCGCATCGCGCGCGCCGCTTCCCAGGCCTGTTCGCCTGCACTGGCGCTGTCCGGTCCCGGTGCTCCTGCCACGTGGCAAGTGGTCGCATGCCCTGCCCGCCGGGAGCAAGCGATTATCGCGCCGGTTTGGTGCCCGAGAGGTCAGCCCCGCGCGCGTTCCAGCGGATAGGTGCCGAGGATGCGCAGGTCCTTGGCGAAGAAGGTGAGCTCCTCCAGCGCGCGGTCGACCGCCGGTTCCCCGGGAGCGCCGACGATATCGGCAAAGAAGGCCGTCGCGGCAAAGCTCGCGCCGCGCTGATAGCTCTCCAGCTTGGTCATGTTGACCCCGTTGGTCGCAAAGCCGCCGAGCGCCTTGTAGAGCGCGGCGGGAATGTTGCGCACTTCGAAGATGAAGGTGGTGATCGCGGGGCCGGTGATCGTCCTGAGTTCAAGCGGCTCGCGCGCCAATGTCACGAAGCGCGTCATGTTGTCGTGCGCGTCCTCGACGTTTTCCTCGACGAGGGTGAGGCCATAGAGTTCGGCAGCGATGCGCGGCGCGAGGGCGGCGGCGGCGGGATCACCCAGTTCGGCGACATAGGCGGCAGCGCCAGCGGTATCCGCGTAGGACATCGGCACGATGCCCCGCTCGCGCAGGTAATGGCGTGATTGGCCGAGTGCCTGCGGGTGGCTGTAGGCGCTGGTGAAGGGTCCGGTGCCGAGGCCCATCAGACAGGCATGGATCGCCATGAAGTGCTCGCCGACGATCGACAGGCCGCTTTCGGGCAGCAGGAAGTGGATATCCGCCACGCGGCCGTGCTGCGAGTTTTCGATGGGGATGATTGCCTGCCCCGCGCGGCCATCCTTCACCGCTTCCAGCGCATCCTCGAACGAGAAGCACGGCAGTGGCAGGCAATGCGGCAGCGCTTCGAGCGCGGCGCGGTGCGAATTCGCGCCGGGTGCGCCCTGAAAGGCGACCGCGCGCGCCGGATCGGCGGCAGCGGCCGTGGTCATTTCGGCAACGAGGCGGGCGGCGGGGGCTGGGTAACTGGCCATGGACCGAGGCGCTTAAGCCCCCGGACCAAGACGGGCAAGGCGCTTTCGCAGTGGCAAAGCCAATGCGTCTAAGCGTTTCTAATCGGTCAACCTATTGCAATCACTCTTGCGCGGGCGCGGGGGCGTGACTAGAGCGGCGGCGAAATTTCGCGCGGGCACGCGGGTCCGCGCACACTCCATATGGGGCTCGGAATGGACGATCGTTTCAATACCATTGCCGGTTGGACCTTGTTCGGCGGCATCGTTGCGCTGGGGCTTTCGAGCCTTTCGGGCCACTACTTCCTGGCCGACAAGGAAAACCGTCCGGAAAAGATGGGCTATGCGATCGAGGGCGTCGAGGCTGAAGGCGGCGAAGGCGCCGCGGCGGCTGAACCGATCGGCATGCGCATGGCCAAGGCCGAAGTGGCCAAGGGCGAAGCGATCTTCGCCAAGTGCAAGGCCTGCCACGTGGCCGCGCAGGGCGGTGCGAACGGCATTGGCCCGAACCTGTGGGGCGTGGTCGGTGCAGCCAAGGCCGCGCATCCCGGTTTTGCCTATTCCGATGCGCTCAAGGCCAAGGGCGGCAATTGGGACTTCGCCAGCCTTGATGAATGGCTGACCTCGCCCGCCAAGTTCGCCACCGGAACCAAGATGTCGTTTGCGGGCATCAGCGATCCGATGCAGCGCGCCGATGTGATCCTGTACCTCAACGCCCAGGGCAGCAACCTGCCGCTTCCCGCTGCCGAGGCTGCGGCTGCCGCACCCGCGGCTGATGCCAGCGCACCGGCTGCCGATGCCAGCGCGGAAGCGAGCGAAGCCGCCAAGTAAGCGCGAACGCGCTAAGCATGCATGCCCGGCCGGATGGCAGGGGCTGCAGGTCTGGCGCGGTACTATAACCGGAAAGGGGGGCGAGAGTGATTCGCCCCCCTTTTTTTGCGCGCGCGAGGGGTTCGGGCTGCACCAGGACAGCTGAGAATCATTTCCGTGAGATGCCGCTCGCTAAGTAATTACACCTGTCTTCAAAAGATAAATTCAGAAGGATAGAAATTTCAAGAGTTAAGGTTCTGCAATAAGTAGGTTTCAGTATCTCTGTGACTCTCACCGGCAAGATATCGGAACAAATAATGATCAAATAATTTCCAAATCTTATTTTTTGGACATAAAAGTAAATATAGCTTAATATTTAGGTGAGAATAATCACAACAGGAATTTTGATATATGTCATGAGCTGTTTGTGCGGAAGATGATGAAAGTTTAAAGGTTCGGGCGTCATGGAATCAGTGTCTGCGTATGATGCAGAGCTTTTTCGCTCAATCTGTGAAATAGTTCCGAATTTATCTGTTCGCTATCTTACGTCGCGAGATCATTGTTCAGAATCACGCCTCGAATGGGTAAAAGGCATATTTGAGCAGGTCGAAGTTTATGATCTGATCTCTCAAGATACCTATGCGGTCTCGCTCGCAAGAGGTCGGTATGACGTCTTGATAGTGGGCGTAAACGATGCCGGACGCATCGCGAAATTTGGCAGGTCGAACGGAGTTGCACTTGCGCGCCGGATGACGTTTGCCCTGATGGACCAATCGGATCCAGCACGCCGTGCTCGCGTGTTGGGCGCCGGATTTGATGATGTCTTCGACCTTGTCCGGACCAGTCGAGATGAGGCCATTATCCGGATCGCCGCTGTGTGTCGTCGGTATCGTCTCGCTGCCGCGCAGGAAGATTTATATCGTGCACGATCAGAATTAATAAAAGTTCTAACTAATCACCAAAAGGTTAGTCCTCAGGAAGTTCAAATTCTAATGGTTTTGTACGAGAGGATTGGGAATCCTGTTTCGTATGCAAAGCTGACTTTTGCAGCAAGTAGAGGAAATGATATAATTTCGCGCGATAACCTCAAAGTCCAGATATCTAATCTGCGGAAAAAACTCGAAAGCAGCTTGTCGATCAGATCGATATCAGGATTTGGTTATATGCTTGTTAGAACTAGCATTAATGAACAACAATAATAGGCCATCGCAATGATGAAAATTCTCGGAAGCGTCAGGTGTTTATTATTTGGACACGCACGGATACGGATATCTGGCGCTCAGCAGGCCTCAGGATCGCCCAGAAGAACTGAAAGCATCTGTCGCTATTGCGGCTGTCCGATCCAGCGCGGCCGCAACTGGCGGAAACGCGAGGCATGGATAAGGGTGCGCTACGTCACCTCGAATGATCCAAGCGGAACCTATGCATTGCGCTTGACCCAGGTCGAAAAAGCAATGTTGGCCGAGGGCAGGGCTGATGATGCGCGGCCCGAATCAGTCGACCATGCGGGACACGAGGGCGCGTAGCTCGCGTGCAGTCAGCAAGGGCGAGGTGCGTCGACCGGGTGCTGCCGCGCGGTCCGGGGCAGAGCCCTGTTGGCCCGGAAGGCTGCCGGGCTTGTTGGCAAGCGTATGCTGGGTGTTGAAATTCGGTGTCATGGCAATCCTTGGCGCGGTCATTGCGCCGATTTCGGGAATAGCGACCCTCACGCGGCAGACGCAGTCTGCGCGCTGGTTGTGACGGTCTGATGTCGTAATGGTGGCGCCGGAGCGCGCGGCGTCAGCGCCGCTTGCGCATGGCTCCACCAGCGCCGCCGCCGGCGACTTTCTCGCGGAAGACGATGCGGCCCTTGGACAGGTCGTAAGGCGTCATTTCCACCTTCACGCGGTCCCCCACGATCGAGCGGATGCGGAACTTGCGCATCTTGCCCGCGGTGTAGGCGATGATGCGATGCTCGTTCTCAAGCATCACACCAAAGCGGCCGTCGGGCAGGATCTCGTCGATCTGGCCGTCGAGAGTGATGAGGTCTTCCTTGGCCATGGCTCAGTGCGCCTTGTGGCGGGCGGGAGCTATGGCGGGAAGGCGGATACTGAAGTCGGGCATCGGGCCCCTTTCACAAATGCAGGATACGCGGCTGCAGAAAGTGCAACCGGTGCTGGTGGCGTGAGAGGGGAAAATTCGGCCCGGAACACAGATCCGGTGCGGGAAAATCCGTCGCAGGCGACGTTAGCACAATTGATATGGGTGGAATGTGCCGGGAAGTCAATAACTCCCCGGCATTATTCCTGCCAAGGCGTTCTACAGGCTCGTGATCTTGTACGAACCTTGTCCGCCTGGCACGAGGACATAGGGCAACTTGAGCTTGGCCCGAAGGTTCGAGGCGAGCACCTTGAGATAATTGTACGACATCTCGTCGTTGCCGTTGCTCAGTTCGGTGCGCAGCTTGTAGTGCGACACCGGCTCGCCCAGGCGGGTGGCGAGCAGCGTGAGCAATTGCCGCTCGCGCTTCCCGAGCAGATGCAGGTGCGCAATGCGCTCGAGCGAACTGGCCAGTTCCTGCTCGGCCCGGGCCTGATTCGCTGCGGCGCGGTAGCGTGAAAGGATCGCGGCGCAACGGGCGGCGGCTTCTTCGGGGCTCATCCGCGCGCTGTCGAACACGTCGTCGAAGCCTGCGTTCAGCGCCTTGGCGCGCTTGCTGGCGAGACTGCCATGCATCAGCGCGACCTTCACCTTGCGGGCAAGAATGGGTCGGTTGATGCGCAGGAAGCGCGCCGCGCGCACCGGGTCGTTGCCGCCGATGATCAGGGTTTCGTAGTCCTGCTCGGCAATCGAGAGGAACCGGGTTTCAAGATCGACGAAGGTATGCTGCTCCAGCGTGGGAAATGCGCCGAGCAGCCACGCATCCCGCGCATCGCGGTGCAGATCGTTCATCGAAAGATAGCGGATTTGGCCGGGGATGGCGTGCATAAAGTGCCGATCATCGGAAGGGGAGGCGATAGTGGACAAGAGCGCCTCCAACGGCATGAGCGCGGCAACCGGATTCCCGGTCTGATGCATGGGCCATTCCCCATTCGAGCTATAGGGACTCATATACGTCCATAGTGGATGGATTGTTCCATGGCGCTTTCCGGTCTGTAGGGGTTGGCGGAGCCAATCCGCTGCAGGCAGCGGCTCTCTTGGACGTAAGATAAACATTACAAGGTTGGACTTGCAGCCATATCAGAGGTTAATGCCCAAATATGTCTGTGGCCGCAAAAAATTCTGTTTTTCAGTGCTACCGGACTGCGGAAGTAAAATCTTCGGCGGTTGGCGATGAAGAGTCGCGGTTGCAATCCAATCAAATTGGATATCAAAAAAGCTATAACTTTAATTATAAATCTAGGACGCGAAATCGTCTTCCGCCTTGTGGCGCAGCCGTACGCGCAGGCCGCTATCGTCGATGATCAGCTCGTTGAAGCCAGCGGGAGTCGCGCGCAGGCGCTGCGAGAGGGTGCCGGCGCCGATCATGCGCACCGGGCCATGCTCGGTCGGGTGCTGGATATCGAAGGCATCGTGGACATGGCCGGACAGCACCGCCAGCACGCGGCGCTGGGCCAGTGCCGCGAGCGCGCGGGTGCCACCACGCGTCAGCGCCTTGCCGCGCGTGCCGGTCTCCACCAGCGGGTGATGGCAGGCGACGAGCGCGCGGATTCCGGGCGGAAGCGCATCAATGGCCGCGAGGCATGCGGCAAGGCTGCTCGGTCCGACCCGCCCCTTCGACCAGTTCAGCCGCAACTGCGCGCGCGCCGTGGTCTTGAGCGGCACGATCGCGAAGCCGGGCAAGGCGATGCCGTGGTTCACCGCCCCCTGTAGCCAGCGGTAGCGGCGGTAGGGATCGAGGAAGCGTTCGGCGAGGTTGAAATAAGGCAAGTCATGATTGCCCACCTCGACCGTCACCGGCACGCCGAGTCGCCGGATCCACTCCGCCGCAGCGGCAAACTCGCGGTGCCGCGCGCGCATGGTGAGATCGCCGGTGATGGCGACCGCGTCGGGCCGCTCGCGCGCAACGCAATCCGCCACCCACTCCAGCGCGGCCTTGTCTTCAAGCCCGTAGTGGACATCGCTGATGTGGAACAGGCGGATCATGCGGCGCGCTTTACACCCGTCCGGAGAGGATTAGCCAAGCCGAAATCGCGTTGAGCAGGCTGTAGGCGAGATAGCCCAGCGCCCCCCACGCAATTCCTTCGGAAGCGAGCAGCAGTCCAGCCACGAGCATCAGGAACTCCACGACGAGCGACAGGCGGCTGCTCAGCGCGTGATAGAACCACGGCAACTGATCAAGCAGGGGATGGCCCGACTCCATGATCGCCCGGTGCAGCGCAAAGTTTCCGACGCCGAGCAGGAAGATGATCAGAATCGCCATGCACCATCAAGAATAGGGTTGTGGGCGCCCGCTGTCACGCCGCCCGGCGGCTTGCCTGTCGCTCGTGGAGCCGCATCAGTCGTTGGTCGGGCGGGCTGGCGGTTTGTCGGCAAGATGGGCGGCCCGGTCGAGCCTGCCGCGCAGACCTCACCAGAATCACTTAGCAGAATAGGCATGCGGCGGTGGCGCGGCTCCCCAGATGGACCGGCCAGCCAGCCACCGCTCGACACGAAAATCTGCAACCCGAGCTGAAGGAAACTGCCATGTTCAAGAACGCCCTGATCGCAACTGGCCTCGTCGGCCTGGTGTTTGCTGCCCAGCCTGCTTTGGCTCAGACTGCGGCCAATCCCGACCTCGTCGTGCAGCAGCGGATGGTCCAGTATGCGGACCTCGATCTCTCGACGGCCGATGGCCAGTCGAAACTCGACGCTCGCCTGCGCCACGCCGCTGCGGCGGTCTGCGATGCCAGCTACGGCCCGCACCCGCTCAGCGAAGCGATGGAATCGCGCCGCTGCTATCGCAACGCGGTCCAGTCCGCACAGCGCGCCATGGCCGCTCGGGGCGTGACCAGCGGCGCCGTCAAGGTCGCCGCACGCTGAGCCGAAGGAATACCGAAAGGTGTGACGCAGCCGGCCATCCAGTCCCTGCCGCTGCCGACCTCTAGGGTCGCTGCCCGATCGACACTCCCTGCCCCCGGGACCGATCAGGCGGCGGCCCGCCTTTTCTGGAAGACCTTACTTGGCGGCGCGCAGATGGGCCGCGGTGCTGCCCTTTTCAGCTTCGATATCCGACCACTCGCGCCACATCAGGTCCGCACCCTCGAGCACGCGATCATCGTGCGCGCGGATGGTGATCGGAAGGATCGGCATCCCGTCGCGGCAATCGCACAGCACCGGGTTCGCGGGGACATTCATTTCCCACTTCTCGCCCCACTGGCGCAGCGCCAGCATCGCGGGGAGCAGGTCCATGCCCTTGGGTGTCAGTCGGTACTCGATGCGGCGGCGATCATCGGCGCAGTGCTCGCGCTTGAGGATTCCCGCCTCGACCAACCGCGAAAGGCGGTTTGACAGGATGTTGCGCGCGATGCCAAGGGCGTCGAGGAACTCCTCGAAGTGGCACACGCCGTTGAAGGCGGCCCTCAGGATCATGAACGACCATCGTTCCCCCATCGCTTCCAGAGCGCAGGGTAGGCCGCAAGCGGCGAGATCGGCGAGGGCTTCGCGAAGTTTTCCCATGACGCTTTGTGACATACCTCAATCTGCAGGGCAATGTAAGTTTCTAGTTGCAACTCGAAACCTAATAAAGTAGGTATCGATTCGCAACGGAAATCGCATCCTCTCCACCCGGCGGTCCGGGGCAGTGCCAGACGGCAGCTGACCGGACCGCCAACCCCGCAGTTTCCGGGCACATGTTGTCAGACAAGAACGCAAGGGGAAGTATCATGATCGCCATCCGCAACAGCGCCGTTCGCCAGCTCCTTCCGGCCGTGCTCGCGCTCGTCGGCACCGCCGCGAGCTTCGCGGTCACCGCCACGCCGGTCCGCGCGGCCGATGCCAATTCCTATTATTCGGTGACGCTCGCCGCGCCGGTCGCCAAGCCCGCCAAGCTGATGCTGGGCGATGTGCTGTGGAACTGCGCGGGCGACACCTGCTCGGCCGGGCAGGACACCGCCCGTCCGGTCGTGGTGTGCACCAAGCTCGCCGCCAAGGTCGGCACCATCAGCAAGTTTGCCACGCCGAAGGGTGAGCTCGCGGCCGAAGACATGGCTCGCTGCAACACGCCCAAGGCCTGAGTCAACCCGATCCCACGTCTCTTCAGCGCGCGCCTTCCACCCACACCCTGAAAGCGCGCCCCTGACACGGCTGCGGAACAGTTCCCCTGGACTGCCCGCAGCCGTTTTTTTGTGGCTGACGCGCCTGCGGGCCGCGCCTATGCTGCTGCCGATGCTGCGTTTCCTGTCCGCCGCCGCGCTGATCCTTGCGCTGGTTACGTCCCCGCTCGCGGCCGCACCGCAGGCGCCTGCCGCGCCCGATGCCGCGCTGAAGGCAGACCTGCACTGCGCCGCCGCCTTCGCCATTGCCGCTTCCGAGCAGGCGCGCGGAAGTGCCGCCGCGTTGGCCCTCCCGCCGATGGCCGTGCGCGGCAAGCGCTTCTTTGCCGATGTCGGCGCGCGTGCGGTCGAGCAGGGCGGGATGACGCAGACCGCGGTGCGCGATCTCCTCGTCGCCGAAGTGGCGGACATGCAGCGCCGCGCGGCGGCAGACCCGGACAAGGAGCTGGCTGCCGAAGTGAAGCCCTGCCTTGCCCGACTCTACGCCGCCGTGCCGCCGCTGCAGACGCCGGACCTTGCGCAATGCGCGGCGATCCTGACGCTGGCGTGGGAGGAGGAGCGCGCCAAGGGGCCGGACAGCGCCGCCGCTCGCGATTTGCAGACCCTCGCCCAAGTGCTCACCACACGCGCCCGCGATGCCCGGATTGCGGCGGGCAAGACCGGGGATCAGGCCGATGCGGCGGTCGAGGCCGCCCGCGATGCCATGCGCGCGGAAGCCGCAAGCCGCCCCGATGGCGTTAACAACTACGACATCGCGCATTGCTACGATCTCGCCGCGCCGGACGCGAAATCGCACTACTAAAGCGCTGCGATTGCGGTAGGTTGCGCGGCGCGAAATGGCTTTGGGAGGGCTGGGCGTGGAAGCGGTGCTGATCCTGATCGTGGGGCTCGCGGTCATTTATCTGGCGACGGGGATCCGCGTCGTCCGGCAGGGCCATGTCTATACGATCGAGCGGCTGGGGCGATATGCGCTTGCTGCACAGCCGGGCCTGCATTTCATCGTGCCGTTCATCGACCGCGTCGGGCACAAGGTCAACATGATGGAGCAGGTGCTCGATATTCCGGGCCAGGAGATCATCACGCGCGACAACGCGATGGTCGGCGTCGATGCGGTGGTGTTCTTCCAGGTGCTCGACGCGGGCAAGGCGGCCTACGAGGTCTCCAATCTCTATGTCGCGATCATGCAGCTGACGACGACGAACCTGCGCACGGTGATGGGCTCGATGGACCTCGACGAGACGCTGTCGAAGCGCGACGAGATCAACGCGCGTCTGCTCTCGGTGGTCGATCACGCGACCTCGCCGTGGGGCGTCAAGATCACGCGCGTCGAGATCAAGGATATCCGCCCGCCGGCCGATATCTCAAACGCCATGGCCCGCCAGATGAAGGCCGAGCGCGAGAAGCGCGCGCAGATTCTTGAGGCCGAAGGCTCGCGCGCCTCGGAAATCCTGCGCGCCGAGGGCGAGAAGCAGGCGCAGATCCTCGAAGCCGAAGGCCGCCGCGAGGCCGCGTTCCGCGATGCCGAGGCGCGCGAACGTGCGGCGGAGGCGGAAGCGCGGGCGACGACGGTCGTCTCGGAAGCCATCGCCGCTTCGGGCACGCAGGCGCTCAACTACTTCGTCGCGCAGAAATACGTCGAGGCAGTGAAGGAGTTCGCCACCTCGCCCAACGCCAAGACCATCCTCTTCCCGATCGAGGCGACGCAGCTGGTCGGCGCGCTGGGAGGGATCGGCGATCTGATCAGCGACGCCGTGGGCAAGCCCGGCGGACCGCCGCCGCCGCCCGCTGGCCCCCGCGTCCCGCGTGTGGTGCCGACACCGCCTCCGCCCCCGCCGGCGCAGGGCTGAGGCCATGGCCGAAGTGATGCAGCTTTTCGGGCTCCATTGGGGCTGGATGGCGCTGGGCGTGGCGCTCGCCATCGCCGAGATCGTCGCGCCGGGCTATTTCCTGATCTGGCTCGCCGCCGCCGCATTGCTGACGGGGCTGGTCGCAGCCACCGTAGCAATCGGGCTCGAGGCCGAGATCATGTTGTTCGTCGTACTCTGCGCGCTCGCGCTGGCGGCGGCGCGGCGCTGGGTGCAGCGCCATCCGGTTCAAAGTGCCGATCCGATGCTCAATGATCGCGGTGGCCAGATCGTCGGCCAGAGCGTGGTCGTGACTCATGTGATCGAAGGCGGCAGCGGGCGGGTGCGGCACGGCGACACCGAATGGCTCGCGCGTGGGCCCGATGCGCAGCCGGGCACGCGGATGCGCGTGACGGGCGCCGATGGCACGGTGCTGCTCGTCGAACATCTGCACTGAGGCCCGCTTGCGCGGCGCATGAGGCTTTCCCATATTCGCGGCTGCGGCCGAAACCGATCCAGAGGATATCCCCATGCCCGACAAGATGAACCTGACCGATGCCGAATGGCGCGCGCGGCTCTCGCCCGAGCAATACCAGGTCCTGCGCCAGGGCGGCACCGAGCGGGCGTTCACCGGCAAGTACGAGAGGAACAAGCTGACCGGGCAGTACCACTGCGCCGGCTGCGGCGCGCCGCTGTTCGAAAGCGCGACCAAGTATGACAGCGGCTCCGGCTGGCCGAGCTTCACCGCGCCGGTCGAGCCGGACGCAGTCGACGAGCACCGTGATACCAGCCACGGCATGATCCGCACCGAAGTGCGCTGCGCGCGCTGCGATGGGCACCTCGGCCACGTCTTCCCCGATGGCCCCGGGCCGACCGGCCTGCGCTATTGCATGAACAGCGCCGCGCTCGAGTTCACGCCGGAAGACTGAGGACAAAGCCGGCCTGAGGTTTGTCCCCGATGCATTCGTATCGCGCGGGTTAACCCTGTGTTCGGAATCGCCTATGCATCAGGCGCCGCGAGGAGGCGCGCCCGGCAGGGGAACCGCGCGCGCCGCATGAGGGAGCTGATGCAAAGCTGATGGCCAGACGGGATTTCCCCAACCGCTCCGGTTCGGAGCGTTCGTCCTCGCGGCGGCAACGCGATCCGCAGGAATCGTCGTTCATCGCCCGCTGGCTGCGCCGCCTTGCTGTATGGGCCGGGGCAGTATTCCTGCTCGCTGCCATCTCGCTGGCCGTGGCGGTGTTCGTGACCGAGCGTTCGCTGCCGAGCTATGAGCGGATGAAATCGACGCAGACCGGGCAGACCATCGTGGTCCGCGCAAGCGACGGGTCCGAGATCGTCACCTTGGGGCCGAGCTATGGCCGCTGGGTGCCCTACGAGCGCATTCCGCAGACGCTCAAGGACGCGATGATCTCGGTCGAAGATCGCCGCTTCCGCGATCACTGGGGGGTCGATCCCATCGGCATCGTCCGCTCGGTCATGGTGCGCATCCAGACCGGGCACTGGAAGCAGGGCGGCTCGACGATCACGCAGCAGCTGGCGCGCAACATCTTCCTCAACAACAGCCGCACCTTCGATCGCAAAATCCGCGAGGCGCTGCTGGCGATGGCGATCGAGCAGAAGTTCACCAAGGACCAGGTGCTCGAGCTCTATCTCAACAAGGTCTATTTCGGCGGCGGCGCCTATGGGGTCGATTCCGCCGCGCGCAAGTTCTTCGGCCATTCGGGCGAGCAGCTGAGCCTCGCCGAGGCCGCCATCATCGCGGGGCTTGTCAAGGCGCCCTCGCACTATTCGCCGACCGCCGATGCCGCCGCTGCGGTCGATCGTGCCAAGGTCGTGGTGCAGACGATGCAGGAAGCGGGCAAGATCACCCCCGCCGAAGCTGCGGCGACCGATTTCAAGACGGTCAAGCTGGCCGACGAGCAGGGCCAGAACTCCGCGCGCTACTTCACCGATTGGGTGCTGCCGCAGCTCGACTTGCTGCTGCCGGACAATGACCAGCCGATCGAGGTCTGGACCACGCTCGATCCCAATGCGCAGCGCGCCGCGACCGATGCGATCCAGGCCAACGTGCCCAAGGGAACGCAAGGGGCGCTCGTCAGCCTCGACCGCGACGGGGCGGTGCTGGCGATGGTCGGCGGCACCGACTACGTGACGTCGAACTACAACCGCGCGGTCAATGCGGTGCGCCAGCCGGGGTCGGCGTGGAAGCTGTTCGTCTATCTCGCCGCGCTCGAAGCCGGGTACACGCCGGACGCCAAGGTCAAGGACGAACCCGTCACCATCGACGGCTGGAGCCCGCGCAATTCGGGCGGGACTTACGCCGGCGAGATCGACGTGCGCAGCGCCTTCGCCTATTCGAAGAATACCGTGGCGGCGCAACTGGGGAATGAAGTGACGTTCGCTGCGGTCGCGCAGATGGCGCGTCGTTTCGGCATTACCACGCCGATCAATACGCTGCCTTCGATGGTGCTTGGAACATCCGACGTGCGCGTGATCGACATGGTGCGCGCGTTTGCGGCGGTGCAGGCCAAGGGCACGGCGGTGACGCCCTATGGTATCCGCAAGATCACCTCTACCGAAGGCGAAGTGCTCTACAGCCACCGGCCCGATCCGGCCCAGCAGCTGGTGCCGAACTTCGTCGCGGCCGGGATCACCGACCTCCTGCAATCCGCCGTGAGCATCGGCACCGGCCGCGCCGCCCAGATCGGACGGCCGGTGGCGGGCAAGACCGGCACGACCAGTTCGAACAAGGACGGCTGGTTCCTCGGCTTCTCGAGCGGGATCACCACCGGTGTGTGGATGGGCCGCGATGATGCGCATCCGGTGCCCGGCCTGCAGGGCGGCACCGCACCGGCGCGCGCTTTCGCCGCCTATATGAAGATCGCCACCGCCAAGCGCCCGCCCGAGAAGTTCGACACCGATCTCAAGCTGCCGCTGTGGCAGCTGGAACCCGATGACGAGGTGATGCAGGCCAATCCGGATGGCTATTTCTATGCCGATCCCGATGGCAATATCATCGAACCGGGTGCGCAGAACCGGGCGCCATCCGGGGATTCGGTCGTGCCGGGCGGCGAGCAGGGCGTTGCCGTGCCGGACGGTCCTCCGGCAGCGGGCGACGATTTCCTCAATCGCGCCACCGGCAGGCAGTCTGATCCGGCGCGGCCCCGGCCGAAGCCTGCGGCCACGCCAAAGCCGAACTGATCCCCGTCAGGCGTCGCGGGCGAGCACCTTGCTCCCCGCGATGCCGACGAGGAACATACCCAGCGTCAGTGTGTTGGGCACGAGGTTGAGCCCGAAGCCGGTCGCGACGGACAGCGCGCTGTCGAGCGCATACCACGCCAGCATGCCGATGGTGGCGGCGCGCCACAGCGGTTGGCCTGCGCGCCCCATCGCGATCGCCTGACGCATGACCAGCCCGAACATCACCATCCAGCCGAGAAACACGCCGCCGAGGATGCCGATCATGAACCGGCCGGCAGGCGTGAGGTCCGCCGGCGGTCCCATGCTGGTGAGGGCAAGGCCCATGCGCAGCGGTGCGTCTGTCGCGGGCAGAGCGCCGCCTGCGACAACCAGTGCGAACAGGACCATCGAAACCAGCCAGAACTGAAACCAGGCTTGCCAGAAGGGGCTCATGCAGGTGCTCTCCTCGTTGTTGGGTGGCTTGGTGGCAGAGATGGCTGCGGCCGATCAATTACCTCACAGGTTATTGATGCACCGGCTTCTGCCTGCGACATTCCAGCCATGGACATGCACACCGACGGATTCCCGCGCCTCCTGCGCGAATGGCGGCAGAAGCGGCGCTGGTCTCAGCTGGACCTTGCGCTGACCTCGGGCGTTTCGCAGCGCCACATCAGCTTTCTTGAATCCGCGCGGGCCAATCCCAGCCGCGCGATGATCCTGCAGCTGAGCGAGGCGCTCGAAGTCCCGCTGCGCGAGCGCAACTTGTGGCTGACGGCGGCGGGGTTTGCGCCGCTCTACCGCACGCGCACGCTTGATGATCCGCAGATGGCGCAAGTCATGGGCGCGGTGCAGATGATGCTTTCGGCGCACGAGCCCTATCCCGCGCTGGCGCTCGACCGGGCGTGGAACGTGCTGATCGCCAACCGGCCGTTCGAGGCGCTGACCGCCATGCTCGGCGCCGATATCTGGGAGCGCGTGAGCGGACCCGACAGCGGCGGCGAGCGCAACATGATGCGACTGTTCTTTCACCCGCAGGGCATTCGCCCGCTGATCACGAACTGGCCTGCAGTCGGCCCGCTGCTCTGGCAGCGCGCGACGCGCGAGGCGCATGAGCTGGGCGGGGCGGACATGCAGGCGGTGCTCGACGAGCTCGCGCCGTTCCAGGGGCCCGAGATCCTGTGGTCGGCGCTGGACAGCGCCCTGCTGCCGGTCGCTCCCTTCAAGCTGGCGCTGGGCGATCAGCGCATCGCGCTCTTCGCAGTGATCGCCACGTTCGGCACCGCGCAGGACGTCACCACAGACGAGCTCCGGATCGAGACGCTGTTCCCCGCCGATGCCGAGAGCGAGGCGCTGTTCCGGGCGCTTCCCCTGCCTGCGGAACCGGCGATTTACTTGCCGCAATAACGCCTGAGGTAATTGGCAGCATTCGGGAGCCGGTCCATTCTCCCTCCTGCGGCGCGCAGGACACAGGGAGAGGACCGATGACCCCACTCGAAACCGTCAAGGCCTTCATGAAGGCGATGGAGCCGCTCGATTACGACACAGCGCTGCAATATGCGGCGGATACCTGCGAGTACACGAACCCGCCGCCGATCGGCACCGTCTCCGGCCCCGCCGGGATCCGGGCGGTGTTGGAACCGTTCTTTGCGCCGACGCTGGAGAACCAGTTCGTTATCCTGCGTGAACTCGCTGCCGGTTCTACAGTGATACTCGAACGGCTTGACCGGCACCGGCTGGCAGAAAAATGGGTCGAGCTGCCGGTGACCGGCGTCTTCGAAGTGCAGGACGGCAAGATCACCTACTGGCGCGACTATTTCGATGCGGCGACGATCCTGTCGCAATGGCCGACCGGCTGAGCACAAACGAAAAGGGCTGGCGAACCCGCGTCCGCCAGCCCCTTTCCTGATCTTGCAGAACGATCAGCGGATGCGGATCGGCAGATAGAGCGCCGGCTGGCCGCGACGCTGGATGCGCAGCAGTACCGCCTCGCGGTTCTCGGCCTTGGCCTGCCGCACGATCGCTTCGAGGTCGGCGGCACTGGCCACCGGCTTGTAGTTGGCGGACAGCACGATGTCGCCGCGCTGGAGGCCCTTGGCCGCCGCGTCCGCCGAATCGTCGACAGCGGTGATGACCACGCCCTTGGTGTCCTCGCTCGCGCCTAGCTGGCGGGCGATCTGCGGCGTCAGCGGGATCGCCGCGATGCCGAGCGCCTGCTGGACGACCGGACCGGCGGGCTTGCTCGGCTTTGCCTTGCCGCCGAAGCCGTCGTCGTCGCCGCCCTGCTGGGCATCGGGATCGAAGGTCTGCTGGGCAAGCTCTTCCTCGCTCGGCCGCTTGCCGACGATGGCTTGCACCGTGAGGCGCTGGCCGTTGCGGATAAGATCGATCGGGATGCGCTTGCCGGGCGTGGTGTTGGCGACGATGAACGACAGCGTCTGGTCCGGCGTCACGTCCTTGCCGTCGACGCGCACGACCACGTCGCCCGGCTGCATCCCGGCCTTGGCGGCGCCCTGCCCGGGCTCGACCGACTGGATGAACTCGCCGCGGTTCTTGGCAAGCCCGAGGCTGGCGGCGAGATCGTCGGACAGCTGCTGGATGCGCACGCCGAGGTAGCCGCGCTCGATCGCCTGACCGGTGCGCAGTTTCTCGACGATGGGGGCGGCGATCTCGGCCGGGATCGCGAAGCCGATGCCGACGCTGCCGCCGGTGGGCGAGAAGATCGCATTGTTGATGCCGATGACGTTGCCCTGCATGTCGAACATCGGGCCACCCGAGTTGCCCCGGTTGATCGACGCGTCGGTCTGCAGATAGCGGTCATAGGCCGAGCCCGAGCCGGTGTTGCGATAGACCGCCGAAATGATCCCGCTGGTCACCGTGCCGCCGAGACCGAACGGATTGCCGATGGCAATGATCCAGTCCCCCACGCGGGCGTGGCGCGAATCGCCGAACTTCACGAACGGGAAGGGCTTGGGTCCGGTGATCTTGAGCACCGCGAGGTCTGAGGCAGCGTCGCGGCCGACGAGCTTGGCCGGATAGTCGGTGCCGTCGGTCATGGTGACGGTGATCGATTCGATCTCGCCCTGTCCTTCGGCGGTGATCACATGGTTGTTGGTGACGACATAGCCGTCCGCCGAGACGAGGAAGCCCGAACCCAGCGACTGCGCCTCGCGCGTCTGCGGCTGGCCGCCCTGACCGCCGCCGAACAGGTCTCCGAAAGGCGTTCCGGCAAACGGATTGTTGTTCTGCACCTTCACACGCTGGCGGGTCGAGATGTTGACCACTGCCGGCTGGAGCTGCTGGGTAAGGTCGGCAAAGCTGGCCGGGGCGCCGCCGCGCGGGACGACCGACTGCATCTGGGTAGGCTCGTTCTGCGCCACCTGGGCTCCCGCCGGGAAGCCCGTCGTCAGGGTCAGCGCGCTGCCGGCGAGGAGCAGCGCCGTAGTCACTCCATAAGCGTATCGCACGTGGCAATTCCTCTTCATTTCAGCGGCGGTGCGCGGGAGCCCGCGCATCAGGTCCCCGTCCCGATTCCGCGTGCCCAGCTTTCACATGGCGGCGCCTGAACCGGGATTGAATAACATATTCGGCCAGCGTCCGGTGCGGTTACTTCCCGCCCTTGAACTGGCGCAGATAAGCGTTGTCGGGCGACAGCACGATCGAGGTGCTGTTGTCCTTCTGCGAGAAGGTATAGTCGTAGCTCTTCATCGCGCGGTAGAAGTCGTAGAACTCCGGGTCCTTGCCGAAGCTCTCCGCATAGACCTTGGCGGCAGTTGCTTCCGCCGTCGCCTGGATGATCTGCGCGTTCTTCTGGCCCTCGGCGCGGATTGTCGCGGCTTCCTGCTGGCGCGCGGTGGCCATGCGGGTAAACGCGGAATCGAGCGGTGCACCGTCGGGCAGGTCCGCCCGCTTGATCCGCACGTCGATCACTTGCGCGCCATATTCGCGCGCTTCCTTGTCGAGCCCCTTGCGGATGTTGACCATCGCCTGCCCGCGGTCCGCCGTCAGCAGCGAGCCGAAGGTGCGCTTGCCCAGTTCCTGACGCAGCACCGAGTTGAGGATCGGCTGGAGCTGTTCGGCCACCTTGTCCACGGTCCCGGCGGTCTCGTACATCTTGACCGGATCGATCACGCGGAAGCGCGCGTAGGCATCGACTTCGAGGCGGCGCTGGTCTGCCGAAGTCACCTGCTGGCGGTCCATCTGCACATCGAGCACGCGCTTGTCGATGCGGACAACCTGCTCGATGAAGGGGATGCGCAGCACGATGCCCGCGCCCGTCTGGCCGAAATCGGCATTGGGGCGGAAGCGGTTGACGACGCGGTTGGGCTCGCCCAGCCGGACGATCACCGCCTGCTCCTGCTCGCCGACCACGGTGACGCAGCTCACCAGCACGACGAGGGCGACGACGACCGCAATCAGCGCGGCCTTCTGTTCCTGCCACAGGCGGATCAGGGTCTGTTCCATCTCAGCGGCGCTCCCCACCATTGGCCCCGTTCACGGTCGTATCGGCCGGCGGGGGTGTCTGCCTGATCCCCGGCAGCGGCAGGTAGGACATGACCCCCGGCGTTTCGACGATCACCTTGTCGGTCTTGCTCAGCACGCGCTCCATCGTGTCGTAATACATGCGCCGCCGCGTCACTTCGGGGGCGAGCTTGTACTGCTCGTAGACCTTGTCGAACGCGGTCGCCTCACCCTGCGCGCGCTGGGTGATCTGCTGCGCATAGGCTTCGGCGCGGTTGATATCGCTCTGCGCGTCCTGCTGGGCGGCGAGCACTTCCTTGAAGGCATCGACGACCTTGGCCGGCGGGTCGGTCTTCTTGATCTCGACACCCTGGATCTTCACGCCCGAGCGATAGGCGTCGAGCACGCGCTGCATCCGCTCGCGCACATTGGCCTCGATCGCGGCGCGGCCCGAACCCATCGCGTCGTTCAGCGTCACTTCGGCAATCGACTGGCGCATCGCGGCCTCTGCCACTTCCTTCACGGTCTCCGCCGGCTGCGCGAGCTGGAAGGTGTAGAGCTTGAGGTCCTTGATGTTCCAGCGGACGAGATAGGTAAGGTCGACGAGGTTTTGGTCGCCCGTGAGCATCAGTCGCTCACCATCGCCTTCCGGGATGGAATCGCGGCGGATCGAGGTGACGTCTTCCACCGTCACGGCCTGGATCGGCCAGGGCAATGTCAGCGAGACGCCCGAATCGATGGTGTGGCTATAGGCACCGAATGTGGTGACGATACCCTTTTCCTGCGGCGACACGCGGTGGACCATCGTCGTACCAAGCCAGAGCAGCACGACAAGGCCGATCGCAACCGGCACCCACGAGCCGCCACCGGGGCGCTGGGGCAAGCGGAAGCCGGGGCCATTGCCGCCGCCCCCGCCACCGGCGCGGCGCTTGAACAGGTCTTCAAGGGTCTGCCCGCGGCGCCCGTCGCCCGAGGAGGGCGGCAACCACGGATTGCGCGGGCCATTGCCGCGCGGAGGCGGTGGCGGACTGTCGGGCGCGGAATCGCCGCCGTCGCCCGCCGGTTCGCCTGAAGGCTCTCCGCTCCCCGTATCACCAGCGCCCCAGGGGCTCTTCTTGCCGGCCATGGCCAGACCGATCCGCGACATTCGTCCACCGAAAGAAATCATGCGAAGGACTATAGGTACGCTCTGCGGTTAAAAACAGTGTCTCACTGGGAAAATTCGCCGGTTGAAGTGTGCGTCCGTTCCACGGAAGCACTGCGGGCCGGTGCCGCCTTCCACGAGAGTGGAAAAGACTCTAGGGGACGACCGACAGGGCAAGAACGGGACAGCGGCATTGAGCCTCGATCAGACAGCGTTGGAACAGGCCGTCCGCATGGCCGCAGGCGCGCGCATGCAGACGGTGAAGGCGGATGGCGAGACGGCCTCGATCATCCTCGAAGTGAGCGGGCTGGACCGCGCTGGCCGCGATGCGCTTGAGGCCAAGGTGAAGGAAGCGGCGCGCGCTGCCGGCGCCGCCGAAGTGCGCGTGGGGATGACGGCCGAGAAAGTCACGCGGCGGATTGTCGCGGTGGGATCGGGCAAGGGCGGCGTCGGCAAGTCGACGCTGTCCGCCAACCTCGCCGTCGCGATGGCGAAGCTGGGCCGCAAGGTCGGGCTGGTCGATGCCGATATCTACGGCCCCTCGCAGCCGCGCCTGCTGGCGACCGAAGGCCGCAAGCCCGAGGCGGAGAACCAGAAGATCCACCCGGTGCAAAGCCCGTGGGGCGTGCCGATGCTCTCGATGGGCCACCTCGTGCAGCCCGGGCAGGCGATCGCGTGGCGCGGGCCGATGGCGGGCAATGCGCTCGGCCAGCTGATCGATGCGCATTGGGGCGATGCCGAGATCCTCGTCGTCGACTTGCCGCCGGGCACCGGCGACGTGCAGCTCACCATGCTCCAGAAGCACAAGCCGGCGGGCGCGGTGATCGTCTCGACCCCGCAGGACCTTGCGCTGATGGATGCCGCGCGCGCGATCCGCCTGTTCGAGCAGGGCGACGTGCCGCTGATCGGCATGGTCGAGAACATGTCGGGCTACGTCTGCCCGCATTGCGGCGAAAGCAGCGATCCGTTCGGCCAGGGCGGCGCGGAAGCCGCAGCCAAGACGATGGGCCTGCCCTTCCTCGGCCGCGTGCCGCTCAATCTCGCGATCCGCCAGTCGAGCGATGCGGGTGAGCCGCCTGCCGCCGGGAACGGCCCCGAAGCGGCGATCTTTGCGGGCATTGCCCAGCGCGTGCTCGACTGGCTGGACGCGCAGAAGGGATGAGGCTGACCCGGCGCGGGCTGCTGATCGGCGCGGGGGGCGCAGGCGCGCTGCTCGTCGCTTTCGCGCTCTCGCCGCGCCGCTATGCCAGCGCGCTCGTCGCCGGACCGGACGAACATGTTTTCGACAGCTTCATCCGCCTCGCCAAGGATGGCGCGATCAGTGTCGCCGTCCCGGTCTGCGAGATGGGGCAGGGCATCTCGACGCTGCTGGCACAGGTCGTCGCGGTCGAACTCGGCGCGGACTGGAAGCGCGTCGGGGTGGAGCCGACGCCGCCGAGCCCGATCTACGGCGATCCGGTGCTCGCCGCGCGCTGGGCGCCGCTGTGGCAGTCGCGCTGGCAGCCGCGCTTCCTGCCCGCGCTGGCCGATACGCCCGACGACTGGCTCGCCCGCACCCATGCCGAGCGCGAGCCGATGATGATCACCGCCGAAGGGACCGCGCTCGCCGCGTTCGAGGCGCCCTTGCGTGCGGCAGCGGCGGGCCTGCGGGCGATGTTGATGCAGGCGGCAGCGGCGCAGTGGAATGTCGGCTGGGAAACGCTCGATACCGCCGGGCATTACGTGGTGAACGGCAAGCAGCGCCTCGCATTCGCCGCGCTCATCCCGGAGGCAGTGACGTACGATCCGCCGGAGCCACCCGCCCTGCGCGCCGAACCGCCGAGGGAGCGCCCCGGCCAGTTTCCCGAGGGCGCAAGGCCGCGCTACCCTCGGCTCGACTTGCCCGTCAAGGCCGATGGCAGCTTCGTCTATGCGGGCGATGTGCGCGTGCCGGGCATGGTCCACGCCGCGATTGTCCACGGGCCGCAGGGTGATACGGCGCTGTCGAGCTTCGACCGCAAGGCGGCGGAGGCGGTTCCCGGCGTCGTCGGCGTCGTGCAATCAAAGCGCTGGGTCGCGGCGGCGGCGAAGACCTGGCATGCCGCACACAAGGCGGTGCTGGCGATGGAGCCGCGCTTCCATGCGGCGGGGCGGATCGCGGATTCGTCCGCGCTCGATGCGCGGATCGACACCGCGCTGCGCAAGGGCGCGGCAACCCGCTTGATGGCGGAAGGCGATCCTGACCCGCTGCTCGCCAAGCCCAGCCTAACCGCGCGTTATGATATCGAGCCCGCGCTCCATGCCCCGCTGGAAACCGCGACCGCGACCGCGCGGCTCAGCGGGGGCAAGCTCGAGTTGTGGCTTGCGACACAGGCACCCGAACTGGTGCGGCGGCAGGCGGCCAGGGCGGCGGGCGTCTCGCGGCGCAACGTGGTGGTCTATCCGATGCACGCTGGCGGCAGCTTCGATGCGCGTCTCGATGCGCGGATCGCGGTCGAGGCGGTGGAGATCGCCAAGGCGCTGGGCCGCCCGGTGCAACTGATGTGGAGCCGCTGGGAGGAGGCGCTGGCAGGCTACCCTCGCACGCCGGTCTCCGCACTGCTCTCCGCCTCTATCGGCCCGGACAAGCGCCAGCTGCTCGGCTGGCGCACGCGCATGGCGCTGCCTGCCACGGCTATCGAGGCCGGCGCGCGGCTGCTGGATGGTGCGGACGCCATGGACGCGCAGGCGGCCGCCAAGGATCGCGCCGATCCGCTCGCCTGCGAAGGGGCAATGCCGCTCTATGCGATCCCCGAACGCGCGGTGGACCACGTGCCCGTCTATCTGCCGCTGCCCACGGCGCGCTATCGCGGCAATGCGCACGGCTACGGCGCGTTCTTCACCGAGAGCTTCATCGACGAGTGCGCGCATTTCGGCGGGGCCGAGCCGCTTTCGTACCGCATCGGCATGCTTACCGGGCAGCCGCGCCTTGCCGCCTGCCTTGTCGGGGCGGCGCGCATGGCGATGTGGGGCGGCGGGGCGGATGCGTCCGGGCAGGGCATCGCCTGCCACCGCATGGACCTTGCCGGACCCGAAGGCCTGCGCAGCGGCTTCATCGCCGTGGTGGCGACGGCGCAGCAGGAGGAAGGCGCGATCCGGGTCGACCAGCTCACCGCGCTGCTCGATATCGGCCGCATCGTGAATGTCGATGTGGCCCGCCAGCAGGTCGAAGGCGGGATGCTCTTCGCGCTCGCGCAGGCCATCGGCGGCAGCACGGCCTATGTGGCGGGATTGCCGACGGCGGGCCGCCTTTCACAATTGGGCCTGCCGCTGCTTGCCGATTGCCCCAAGGTTGATATTGCGTTTGCCGAGTCGGACGAGCAACCGTTCGATTCCGGCGAGCTGGCGACCACAGCTGTCGCGCCTGCCATTGCCAACGCGCTGTTTTCTGCCACAGGACTGCGCTTTCGCCGTCTCCCCCTGCTTTCTGAAGGCCTCTGATCAGCGCCATGGACCAACCTGCCGACCATCCCCGGATTCTGACCGGCAAGATCGGAGTGCTGCTGGTCAACCTCGGCACGCCCGACGCGCCCGACGAAGGCGCGGTGCGCCGCTATCTCGCCGAGTTCCTCTCCGACCGCCGCGTTGTCGAGATCCCTCAGATTTTCTGGCAGCCGATCCTGCGCGGGCTTGTCCTGCGCACGCGGCCCCGCAAATCCGCCCACGCCTATAGCCAGGTCTGGACCGACGAGGGATCGCCGCTTGCCTTCCACACCGCCGCACAGGCGCGCGCGCTGCAGGCCCGGCTGGGCGAGGCCGCGATCGTCCGCCACGCGATGCGCTATCAGAAGCCGGCGATGGCGGCAGAGCTCGACAAGCTCCTCGCCGACGGCTGTGAGCGCATTCTCGTGGCGCCGCTTTATCCGCAGTACTCGGGTGCGACGACCGCAAGTGCGCTTGATGCCGTGGCAGACTGGATCAAGGATCGCCGCCGCCTTCCGGCACTGCGCACCCTGCCGCCCTATTTCGACGATCCGTTGATGATCACCGCGTTGCACCAGAGTCTCTCCGCCCAGATCGCAGCGCTCGATTTTGCGCCGGAACTGCTGGTGCTGAGCTTCCACGGCATGCCCGAGCGGACATTGCGGCTCGGCGACCCCTATCACTGCCATTGCCAGAAGACCGCGCGCCTGCTGGGCGAGGCGTTTGCCACGTCGCACCCGGAGCTGAAGCTCGCCACCAGCTTCCAGTCGCGCTTCGGCCGCGCCAAGTGGCTGGAGCCCGCGACGGACGATGTGATCAAGGTGCAGGCCACCAACGGCATTCGCCGCATGGTCGTCGCCGCACCCGGATTCTCGTCCGATTGCCTCGAAACCATCGAGGAACTGGGCATCCGGGGCCGCGAGGACTTCGAGGCGGCGGGCGGCACGCATTTCGCGGCGCTCACCTGTCTCAATGCGACTGACACGGGCATGGATATGCTCGAAGCCCTGGTGCGGCGGGAACTTGCCGGCTGGATTTGACTTAACTGACAAGTGTGTCATTAACCGCCCGGTTAATCGCACTCGCAGGAGCAGAGCCGTGGCAAGCCTCGCAGCACCGCAATCGCGGTCCATTCGTCCGCATGACGCGCAGTCCGAACGCGGCAATCCGCACTGGATCCGCCTGAAGGACGAACGCGAACTCGATTCGATCCCCGGCGAGGACGGCTGGCCGCTGGTCGGCACGACCTTCATGCTCCTCGCCGACCCCATCGGCTTTGCCAGGCGCATGCGGGCGAAGCACGGCGACGTCTATCGCACGCGCGGCTTCGGGCGGCGGCAGGTCGTGCTGATCGGGCCCGATGCGAACGAACTCGTGCTGTTCGACCGCGACAAGATCTTCAGCTCCGAACAGGGGTGGGGCCCGGTGCTCAACCTGCTGTTCCCGCGCGGGCTCATGCTGATGGACTTCGCCGCGCACCGGGCGGACCGCAAGGCCCTCTCCATCGCGTTCAAGCCTGAGCCGATGCGGCATTACTGCGACTTGCTCAACGCCGATATCGCGGCGGGTGTGGAGGCTTGGGGCGAAGGGGAGCGCAAGTTCTACCCCGCGATCAAGGCGCTCACCTTGCAGACGGCAGCGACGAGCTTCCTCGGCCTGCCGTTCGGGCCGGAAGCGGACAAGCTCAACAAAGCCTTTGTCGACATGGTGCAGGCGGCCGTCGCGCCGATCCGGCGGCCGCTGCCGTTCACCGCGATGGGCCGGGGATATGCCGGGCGCAAGCTGATGGTGGAGTACTTCACCGGGCTGCTGCGCGAGCGGCGCGCCAATCCGGGGCAGGACATGTTCAGCCAGTTCGCCCTCGCGCGGCGCGATGATGGAGCCAAGGACGAGCAGGGCGAACTGCTGCCCGAGGATGTCGTCGTCGATCACATGATCTTCCTGATGATGGCCGCGCACGACACGATCACGAGTTCGTTCACCACACTGATCTGGCACCTCGCGAAGAATCAGGACTGGCAGGACAAGCTGCGCGCCGAAGCCCGCGCGGCGGCGGGGGGCGACGGCGTGCCGCTGGCGTTCGATGCGCTGGGCAAGCTGGAACTGACCGAGATGGCGATGAAGGAAGCGCTCCGGATCATGCCGCCGGTGCCTTCCACGCCGCGCCGGGCGCTGAAGGACTTCACCTTCCGGGGCTTTCGCATTCCCGCCGGCACCGATGTCGATGTCAGCGCCTCGGCGGTCCACGCCGATCCGGCGCTCTGGCCCGAGCCCGAGCGGTTCGATCCCATGCGCTTCACGCCCGAGGCCGTGGCAGCGCGGCACAAGTATGCGTGGATCCCGTACGGCGGCGGGGCGCATATGTGCCTTGGCCTGCACTTCGCGACGATGCAGACCAAGCTGCTCGTGCACCACATCCTCACCCGCTACCGGGTGGACGTGGCGCCGGGCTATGCGCCGACGTGGCAGCCCTGGCCGATCCCCAAGCCGCGCGACGGGCTGCCGGTGAAGTTCACGCGGATTTGAAGGCGGCACCAGCCCGCTCCCCCGCCCGGCCACCCATTCAGGGTACTCTCGTGGGTGGCCGGGCGGG
>NZ_LJHZ01000086.1:0-3172 GCF_001296055.1 Novosphingobium sp. AAP93 | reverse complement strand
GGTATCAAGACGTACATTCTGCGCAAGCGGGTTCAGGGCAAATGGTTGAATGTGACGATCGGACGCCATAGCCCCAGCTTTACACTGGCCCATGCCCGTAAGAAGGCCCGCGATCTGCTCGTGGATGTCGAGCAAGGTAAGAGCATCGCCAGAAAAGCGGGCGCAAAGAGGAAGGGATCAAAAGGCGTCGGGACAGTCGCTGAGCTCTACGAAACGTACCTTGCGCAGCAGATCGAGGGCAAAAAGAGGAGCGCGCGGGAGTTCGATCGGGTGTTCCGAAAGTACATCGAGCCTGAGATTGGAGACCGGCTCGCGGACTCCATAACTCGAAGTGACGTGAGCCGCTTCGTTGAGAAAATTGCGTTCGAGCGGGGCAAGGAAACTCTGACGATGGCGCGGATCGTGTATCGCCATCTTTCAACCTTCTACACTTGGGCGCTCGCCAGATTAGAGCATATGCCCGCCAATCCTTGCCGGGATGCATGGCGGCCGAAGCGGAATGAGCCTCGCGACCGTGTGCTCAGTGACCGTGAGCTTGCTGCGCTGTGGCAATCTGCGGTCGAGGATGGATATCCGTTCGGTCATCTCGTGCAGATGCTTATCCTTACGGCTCAACGCCGTGGCGAAGTGCTCGATGCGGCGTGCGACGAGTTCGACTTCAAAGCCAAGGTCTGGACTGTCCCAGGTGATCGAGCAAAAAACGGCAAGGCCAATTTGGTGCCACTATCCGCCCAGGCTCTTACAGTGATCACCGAGATATTCCGGGCAGCTGGCATCGCCCCCGAAGACGCTCACAAGCAATCTCAGATTCTGTTGGCTTCGAAGGTCACCAATACGAACAGTGTCAGTGGACTATCCAAGGCCTGGAAGCGGATCAGAGCGAGTGTGGACGAGAAGCTCGGCTACGAGGCCGGGCACTTCACCATGCATGATATTCGACGGACGGTCGCAACGGGCTTGCAGCGCCTTGGTATCCCTCTGGTCGTTTCGGAGGCCGTTCTCAACCACCAGTCTGGAACTGCGATGGCCGGCGTCGCTGGCGTTTATCACCGGCATCAATACACCAATGAAAAGCGGGAGGCGCTTTCGCTTTGGGGTCGTGAGGTGCTGCAGATCGTGGCGAGGTATCCAATGGAGAAGGATCAGGAATTCTGACTATCAGGGCCGATCCAGTCCGCATGAAGACGATCTAGGCCTTTAATCACACCCTCGACGGTCACTTTCATCCGGATCAGGATCAGTGTCTTTGATTGCCCTGGACCACTGGTAATTAGTCCCAAGGCTCCGTTGAGCGGGGTATCACGCTGATCGGTCTTCTATCTTGCCAGCGCCCTCGTGAGCGCTGGCAATCAACTGCAAGCCTGTTTTGGGCGTTTAGCAAGCCAACGTTGACTTGTAGTTTGTATTGACATTGTATGTGCAAATTGACATCTTCCGATGCGAAATGGAAGGTCGAAGGTAATGGCTGTGCTAAATCGTGATTCCTCTGAGAGTGGCCGGCGCAAGCTGCCGGCTGATGCAACGATCACGATGCGTGTCCCGGCGCGAACGCGCGATCTGATTGATTCAGCGGCGGCGTCACTGGGCAAATCGCGCACGGAGTTCGTGCTCGATAGTGCCCGCCAGCACGCGGTCGATGTGCTGCTCGATCGGCGGGTCTTCAGCCTTGATGCTGAAGCAAGCGAGGTGTTCGCCAAGGCATTGGCGGCCCCTGTTTCTCCCAATGCGGCGCTCACGGAGCTGATGTCGGCCAAGGCTCCGTGGGAGTAAAGCCCGTACGGCTGGGCCAGCCTGAACCTCTGCAGGCGCATCATGATCTTGGCCGGTTCGAGTCCGGGAAGCCGGCACTTGATGAGTGGCTGCGTTCCCGTGCCATGGCGAACGAGGGGATGTCCTCGCGTACCTTTGTCGTTTGCGATGAAGGGGACACGGTCGTGGGCTATTATACGCTCGCAACCGGCAGTGTGGCGCGAACGGAAGTGCCGCGGCGCATCCGCCATAATCTGCCCAATCCTGTCCCGATCATGGTTCTTGGACGCCTGGCTGTAGACAAGCGGTGTCAGGGCCTGAAACTCGGCAGCGCCCTGCTGCGCGAAGCCATGCTGCGTACGCTCCGCGTGTCCGAGCAGGCGGGCGTGCGGGCGCTTGTCGTCCATGCGATCGATGACGAGGCAGTCGCCTTTTATACGCGCTATGGCTTCCAGATATTCCCTCCGGAGACGCACACGTTGTTGCTTCCGGTCGAGACAATCGCAGCATCCAGCATAAATCCGCTGTTCGGATCGATGCGACACGAGGGACCGGCTCTGTCAGTCGAGGAAATGAATGCAGCGATTGCGCGGGATGCTGAGCGACGTGCGTGCGATTGATACCAACGTGTTCGTCCGCCATTGACTGCGGATGATGCACAAGCTGCAGCAGCGCGCCCGGTCATCGAGACTGGCGACATCTTCATTCCGACGACCCTGCTTCTTGAAGCCGAGTGGGTTCTGCGCAGCGGGTATGGCTTCTCCAGTGAGGCTATCTGGGCCGCGCTGACACGTCTGGCTGGGCTGCCTGGCGTTGCCGGTGAAGATCCTCTGGCTTTGGCCTCTGCTCTGGATGGTCTGGCGGGTGGAATGTACTTCGCGGACGCGCCGCATCTCGCCAGGGCCGATGGTTCCATTGCCTTCCTAAGCTTCGATCTCAAGCTGGCCAAAGCCGCCAAGGGACGGTCTTCAGTTCCTGCCATGGTGCCCTGAACCGGGGCCAGCGCCAGGGGCCTGTGCTGACAGGCACCGCTTGGGCAGAGCCATTCTAGAGATCAGGATACACGAGCTTCGGCGGTGTCCTCCCCTTTGCAGATCTGACGTCATGGGCCGCACGAAATCGCACCACCGAGGTCAGTTGCACGGCCCGGGCGTTGAGCAGGTTCAGGGCGAACCGCAGCCGCGAAACGCCACGAAATGGCAGCTCATCTCACCGGCACAGGCCCGGGACCATCCGGCTCTTCGCGAACCCTTCCCTGAAGGCGGCGCCTGACCCTCGCAACCCCGATCCGGCCGGCCGGGTTGCCGCGCTACGCGCGTCTGCCCGCACCACCCGTCCTGATCGAGGTTCCCCTCCAGCCGCCTGCAGCGCCCTCCGGTGCGAGCGCCAGCCGCCCCCTTCTGACGGTCAGTTCGCAGCCGGG
>NZ_LJHZ01000085.1:0-3043 GCF_001296055.1 Novosphingobium sp. AAP93 | reverse complement strand
CCTGACGATGACCCAAGGCCACCGCCGAAATTACACCACGTTGACGGACGCGACCGATTCCATTAGTCAGTAGTAGTCTCGTATATATTCTGTCACACTCCGTTTATTGTTGTGCAATCGGAGGGCTTGGGAGCATGGTCGAGGCACGGTGGAAAGGCGTGGTTATCGCGAGGAGCGATGATACGGTAGTGGTCGAAGGCAACCACTATTTCCCGCTGGATTCGATCGATCCGACTGTACTGCGACCGAGCGCGACCACGACAGTCTGCCCTTGGAAGGGGACGGCGAACTACTATTCGCTGGTGGTTGGCGGCGAAGAGAACCTCAACGCCGCCTGGTATTATGCCGAGCCGAAGCCTGCTGCGAAGGAGATCAAGGGTCGGGTGGCCTTCTGGAAGGGCGTGCAGGTGGGGTGAAGTTATGGGCGGCGCAGATCGAGGAGAACCGTCTGACCACCAATGCGCAATAGACAACCGCCATGATCGGTTCTCCCGCGTACGCGGCGGTAGAAATGGCGCTTCCGGCGGGAACCATCACCTTGCCCCCAAAGCCATAGCGGTAGATCTCGAGCGTGACGACACCAATTGCGGCCACGAAGCCCGCATTGGACAGGGCACGGCTGGAGCGGCCCCGACTGGCAAGCTCTGGATCAAGTGGCCACTGACAAAGGGCAAGAACCCCGCAAGCGAAAATGAGGATCATCTCGAGGTATCTGGTGATGTCCTCCATCGTCACATGATCTCCTCTGATCACCGCCAGACCGGCGCGCGCTTTTCCAGAAATGCCTCGATGCCTTCCGACGTGTTCTCGTCCATCATGTTCTGCGCCATGACTTCGGCGGCGAGGGCATAGGCTTCGGCGCGGTGGACTTCGCGCTGGGCGTAGAACAGGGCCTTGCCGCGGCGGATCGCGTCGGGGCTCTTGGCGGCGATGGTGGCGACGAGCGTGTCGATTTCCGCATCGAGCTGGCCCGCCGGAACCGCGTGGTTGATGAGGCCCCAGCTCTCGGCGGTTTGCGCACTGATGAATTCGCCCGTTACCAGCATCTCGAACGCAGGCTTGGCCGGCACGTTGCGGGTAAGCGCGACGGCAGGTGTGGAGCAGAACAGGCCGACATTGATGCCCGAGACGGCAAAGCGCGCGTCCTGGCTGGCGATGGCGAGATCGCAGGCGCCGACGAGCTGGCAGCCCGCAGCGGTCGCGATGCCATGGACGCGGGCGATGACGGGGACGGGGAGCGCGACGATGGCTTCCATGACATCCGCGCAGGCGGCGAAGAGGGTGCGGTAGTAGTCGAGGCGGCCCAGGCGCTCGTTGTGCCCGTGCATCTGGCGCAGGTCATGCCCGGCGCAGAAGGCTTTGCCGGCGCCGGAGAGCACGACGCAGCTGATCGACTGGTCGCCCGCGAGGCTGGTCAACTCGGCCTTCAAGGCGGCGAGCAGGTCCTCGCTGAGCGCGTTGTACTGGTGCGGGCGGTTGAGCGTGAGATCGACGCGGGTGCCGGTGCGGCGGACGTTCAGGATTTCGTTGTCGGACATCTTGAGCGTCCTCTCCGTTGTTTTTTGCGGTTGTACGCTTGTCAGGGGGAGGATCAAGTCCGGCTGAATACCCCTCCGTCTCGCTTCGCGAGCCACCTCTCCTTTTGTGCTCCGCAAAAATGGGGAGGACAAAGAAGGTCCTCCCCATTTTTCCCGCAGGGACAAACAGGGAGGTGGCAGCCTGCAGGGCTGACGGAGGGGTTCTTCTTCAATGCTTCTTGCGCGTCAGTTCGCGCATCGCCCCGTCCAGCCCTTCCAGCGTCAGCGGGAACATCGAGCCGCCGACGAGGTCCTTGATCATCTTGGTCGACTGCGAATAGTTCCACTGCTTTTCGGGCACCGGATTGAGCCAGACCGTGGCGGGATAGGTCTGCGCCACGCGGTGGAGCCAGATGGCGCCGGCCTCTTCGTTGAAATGCTCGACCGAGCCGCCGGGGTGGCTGATCTCGTAGGGGCTCATCGCGGCATCGCCGACGAAGACGATCTTGTAGTCGTGCCCGTACTTGTGGAGGATGTCCCAGGTGTTGGTGCGTTCAGACCAGCGGCGGCGGTTGTCCTTCCACACGCCTTCGTAGAGGCAGTTGTGGAAGTAGAAGAACTCCATGTTCTTGAATTCCGCCGTGGCGGCGCTGAACAGCTCTTCCACCAGCTTGATGAACGGGTCCATCGATCCGCCGACATCGAGAAACAGCAGCAATTTCACCGCATTGCGCCGCTCGGGCCGCATGCGGATATCGAGCCAGCCCTGCTTGGCGGTGCCTTCGATCGTGCCGGGGAGGTCCAGCTCGTCGGCATGACCCTCGCGTGCGAACCGGCGCAGGCGGCGCAGCGCGATCTTGATATTGCGGGTGCCGAGTTCCTTGGTGTTGTCGAGATTGGCGAACTCGCGCTTTTCCCAGACCTTGATCGCGCGCTTCTGGCCGCCTTCGCCGCCGATGCGCACGCCTTCCGGGTTGTAGCCGCCATTGCCGAACGGGCTGGTGCCGCCGGTGCCGATCCACTTGCTGCCGCCTTCGTGGCGTTCTTTCTGTTCCTCGAGCCGCTGTTTGAGCGTCTCCATGATCTCCTCCCACGAGCCGAGGGACTTGATCTTCTCCATCTCCTCTTCGGTGAGGAACTTCTCGGCGACGGCGCGGAGCCAGTCTTCCGGAATGTCGACCGGGCGCTGGCCGTAGTCGGTGAGGAGGCCCTTGAAAACCTTGTTGAACACCTGGTCGAAGCGGTCGAGCAGGCCCTCGTCCTTCACGAAGGTGGCGCGGCTGAGGTAGTAGAAGGCCTCGGGCGTCTGTTCGATGACGTCCTTGTCGAGCGCTTCGAGGAGGACGAGATGCTCCTTGAAGCTGGCCTGGATGCCGGCGGCGCGCAGCTCGTCGATGAAGTTGAAGAACATGGATGGGGCCTCGATCGCGTCTTTGACCTGCCGCCTAACAAATTGCGCCCAAGATCCGTTCGTGTCGAGCGAAGTCGAGACACATGCACCGCGCTTGGTGTCTCGACTTCGCTCG
>NZ_LJHZ01000084.1:0-2507 GCF_001296055.1 Novosphingobium sp. AAP93 | reverse complement strand
CCTGACGATGACCCAAGGCCACCGCCGAAATTACACCACGTTGACGGACGCGACCTTGATTGAACGCCCAGAGGGCGGTCGTCGCCGGCGCATAACGATCATGGCCACCAAGGCTGACTACGATCGCCTCGCCGACGAGCTCGGCAGCATAGGGCCCCCGATCGTCGTCGGCTTCGAGGCAACCGGCAACTACCATCGCACCCTGGCCCATCGGCTGCTCTCGGCAGGCTTCGAGCTGCGACTGATTTCGTCGGTTGCCCTGGCTCGCACCCGCGAGGCGTTGCACAATGGTTGGGACAAGAACGATTCCAAGGATGCGCAGGTGATCCTGCACATGCTGCGGATCGGTGCCACCCAGCGTTACGTCGATCCGCTGGCCGCCGGGATCAACGACCTGCAGGAGATGTCGAAGACCCATGAAGCCATCTCCAAGGCCAAGACCCAGACCTGGCATCGGATCCTGACGCACTATCTTCCGCTGTATTTTCCTGAGATCGAGCGCTTCGCTGGCAACAGCCGATCCGACTGGTTTCTGGCCCTGCTCGAACGCTTCCCAACCCCTGCCAGCATGACGGCGCTCGGCCAGGAAGGCTTTACGCACGAGGCTTGGTCTCTCGTCGGTCGCAAAGTGTCCAAGGCACGGTTAATCAACGACATCTACGAGACGGCCTGTGCTTCGGTGGCGCTGCCGATCGACGAGAACTCGGTCGCAATCACCATGTTCCGCATGGTCATCGCTCAAGCCAGGAGCCTCATCCGGCAGCGCGACGAGATCGAACGAACCGCCCACGCCATGCTGAGCGACAACCGCGATTACCAGCTGTTGCGCATGATTCCGGGGATCGGGCCGATCAACGCGCTGACCATCCTCGCCGAAGCAGGCGACCTTCGCCGGTTCGCCCACCATCGCCAGTTTCTCAAGTTCTGTGGCCTCGATCTGGCGACCTGCCAGTCGGGCACATTCCGCGGGCGGACCAAGCTCTCCAAGTACGGCAATGCCCGGCTACGGCGCACCTTCTGGATGGCGACCCAGGTTGCCATCCGCCAGCGCGACAACAGCTTCCGTGACAAGCTTGGCCGTTATGTCGCCGGCCATGGCAACGACCCTGATCGCCGCCGCAAGGCGATGACCGCACTCACCGCCAAGATGGCGCGCGTCGCTCACGCCGTCATCAAGACGGGAGCCGAGTACCGCCCGTTCGTCGAACGGGCGGACACCAGATGGAAGGACCCCTCTCTACTGTGCCGTGAGGGCGCTACGGCGACCCTATAGATAATGTTCGGGCCTTCCATCTGGCATCCGCATCTCATTTTAAGGACGGTGAGGACCACGACCTGCTCGGCCGCTGGATCCTGTGTTTGCTATGGCCGAGAGCGCATTCCTTGACGATGGAAGCCATCTGGATCAGAACGCAACCAGCGCCGATCACAATCGGCGCAACGAGACCTGCTGGCCGTTTCCCGCTGCTGCTTTCCAACCTAGGACGTTGTCACTGACGATGCAAGCGGGTTTGCCATACAACCGCACCAGTGTGTCCAACTCGCGGGCTACCCGCACGCCGGAGATGCTGGTGTCCCCCACCAGGCACAGGTTCTCCTGGCAGGCGTCATCGTAGATCGCCAAGATGCGCAGCCGGCGGGAAGCGCCGAACGTGTCGGCCACGAAGTCCATCGACCAGCGGTCGTTCGGCCGCAGCGGGACCGGCATTGGCGTTCGGCTGCCACGAGCGCGCTTACGGCCCCGTCTGCGACGCACCGACAAACCCTCCTCGCGGTACAGCCGATAGAGCTTCTTGTGGTTCATGATGTGCCCTCTGCGTTCAAGCATGACGCCGACACGGCGATAGCCGAACCGCCGACGTAGGCCGGCGATCTCGCGCATCTCCTCGCGGATCTCAGCATGGTCTGGCGGACGTTCTCGCCGGACCGTCTTGGGGTCGACGTCGATCAGCAGGCAGGCACGGCGCTGCGAGACCTGATAATCCCGCATCACGCCGAGCGCTGCGTCCCGTCGCTGGCCTGGCGTCGTCAGACTTTTCCCAACAGGTCCTTCAGGATCGCATTGTCCAGCACGCTCTCGGCCAGGAGCCGCTTGAGCTTGCCATTCTCATCCTCGAGCTGGCGCAGCCGCCGGGCATCGGACACCTCCAGGCCGCCGTACTTCGCCTTCAGCTTGTAAAAAGTCGCCGGGCTCAGGCCGTGCTTGCGGCAAACCTCCTCCGTCGGCAGGCCCGCCTCCTGCTCCTTGATCATCCCGATCATCTGTTCCTCGGAAAAACGGCTCTTTCTCATTCGTCTGCTCCTTCCATGGGGCAGACTCTACATCAGATTGAGGGAGCTAGCGGGGGGCAGGTCACTACGACAAAGCCCCAATCCTGCTTAACTCACTAGCTCAAATTTGTGCCATTCGTGCTGACGCCCGATGGTCATTGCATGCGCGAATAACAAGCCTGCGCAGCCATTCGCTGAGCGCGAGCCCGTTGGCAGAAGCTGCTGCGCGGGCACGG
>NZ_LJHZ01000083.1:0-5716 GCF_001296055.1 Novosphingobium sp. AAP93 | reverse complement strand
CATGTGTTAGGCATGCCGCCAGCGTTCGTTCTGAGCCAGGATCAAACTCTCAAGTTGTGTCACAATACCATGCAGCACAAAGCCTAAGCCCCGCAAACCACACAGCATCGAACTTCGGGAGCCGATTACCTGCACTTGTCAAACGTAATGGATACGAAGGACATGTCATGGCATCGGCTTCAATACCGGCGTTCGAGGCCCAAAGACCCTCGACACCGGGCGCCGTCGCCCACATGTCCCTTCATCTAAACTAACAATGTCAAAGAACCCGCCAGACAGAATCAGCCGGACAACCAACCCTCCCCGATTGCTACACCGGAGATCCTGGCGTCCGTCCATGTTGGCGACCAGCAGAACAACAAGCAATGCCGCCGTCCCTGCCGGTGGAGCGCATCTGATGGACGGCGGTTGATTCGTCAAGCACGAAATCAAACTTTTTTGATCCGGCCTGCAAAAAGGAGGCGCAGCAGCCCGAGGGTCAGGGATCGGACGGGATCAGTGTCAGGCTCGTCTGGCGTCCGTCGATGAAGCGCACGGTCTTCCCGTCAAAAAAGGCATTCTCCTCAGCGCGAAAGTCGACCCGCTGGCCGCCCCATTCGGGCACGGCGGCATAGGAGGTCAGCTCGATCGACCACGCCGTATTGGCATGGATCGCCGCATCTCCGCGCGGGTCGGCGTTCTGGTTGTCCCAGAAGCCGATCGATGGTCCGGCGCCGTGGCCGTGGAAGCTGATGGGGTGCGAGTAGATCGAAGGATCAAGCCCCGCCGCCTTGGCTTCCTCACGCGCGCGGGCCAGTGCTTCATTGCCGCTTCGCCCAACCACGAACTGGCGCAGCAAGGAATCCTGCACCTTGTTGCTGTTCGCCAGGCCCTGCTTCAGGCCCACCGGCGCCTCGCTCTCGCCCGGCTTCAGCACATAGGCGAGGTGCTGCGTATCGGTGTTGAGCCGCAAGTAGGTGATCCCGAAGTCGGTCCACAGGAGGTCGCCCGGACGGATCACCTCGTTCCCCTCGAGCATGCCTTCGGCGCCCTTGCGCTGGATCGCGATCGAGGGATGGAACCAGGCATCGAGGCCCAGCTGAAGCAGCCGGTCACGGTACCACCACTGGACCTGCTCCGCTGTGGTAACGCCCGGGGTGATGACCTTTCGCGAAAAGGCCTCGGCGATCACGGCGTGGGCCGTGCGCTCGATGGTCGGATAGAGCGCCATTTCGGACGGCGTGCGCGTTTCCAGCCAGCGGATCGACAGCCCCTCCCCGCTGACGATGCGGGCGCGCAGCGCCTCCGGCAGGGCGGCGGTGAACTTGTCGTACTGGCTGACGGTCATGCCATCGGCGAACTGGTGGAGATCGGAAATGTTGACCGCGATCTTCCCCGGATTGCGCGCCGCGATGATATCGGCCACGGCCTTCCACTGGTCCGGCTGCTTCGCCGGATCCCACGCCGGCTTGAACAGCCCGCCCAGCCCGTAGCGGCTGACCGTCAGGCGCTCGACCGGCTTGCCCTCGCCCGGATCGTGGAAGATCAGGATCGTGCGCCGCCGCGCATGCATGTTCTCGGCATCGAGCATCGTGGCGACCACCGGCTCCTCGAAATACTCGCGCGCGATCAGCAGCCAGAGGTCGATGCCTTCGGCGCGCATGATCGCCGGGATCACCGTTTCGAGCCGTTCGGAGAGAATGCGGTTCTCGGTTTCGGCCCGCTCGCGTGCAGAGAGGATTGGCGGAACGGCGGGTGCGGCCTGCTCCGTGTCGCTCATGCCGATGGGCGCGGCGAATGCCGGACTTGCCACCAGCACCGCCGCAGCGGCCAGCAGATGCTTCATGCTGCGCGTTCCAGTGCGGCGCGGATCGTTTCGGCGATACGGCCCATGTGATCAGGCTCGACGATCAGCGGCGGCGAGAGCGCGATGATGTCGCCTGTCACGCGGATCAGCAGGCCGGCGCGGAAGCAGTCGGTGAACACGTCATAAGCCCGCGCGCCGGGTGCTCCATCGCGCGATGCCAGCTCGATCCCGCCGACGAGGCCGATGGTGCGCACGTCGATCACATGCGGCGCATCGCGCAGGCCATGGAGCGTATCGGCCCACAAGTCCGCGAGCGCCGCACCGCGGGTCAGCAGTCCTTCGCGGGCATAGATGTCGAGCGTGGCGAGGCCGGCGGCGCAGGCGACGGGGTGGCCGGAATAGGTATAGCCGTGGAACAGCTCGATGAGGTTTTCCGGCCCGTTCATCAGACCATCATGCACCGCACGGCTGGCGAAGACTGCGCCCATCGGGAGGGTACCGTTGGTGATGCCCTTGGCGGTGGTGATGAGGTCGGGCGTCACGCCGAAGTAATCCGCACCGAACGGCGTGCCGAGGCGGCCGAATCCGGTGATCACTTCATCGAAGATGAGCAGGATGCCATGCCGCGTCGCGATTTCGCGCAGGCGTTCGAGGTAGCCCTTGGGCGGCGGCAGCACGCCGGTGGAGCCCGCGACCGGCTCGACGATCACCGCAGCAATGGTCTCCGCGCCGTGGAGCTGGACAAGCCGCTCGAGATCGTCGGCCAGTTCCGCGCCCTGTTCGGTCATGCCGCGGGTAAAGCGGTTGCGCGACAGGTCGTGGGTGTGGCGCATGTGGTCCACTCCCGGCAGGCTGGTGAACACGCGGCGGTTGTTGAGGATGCCGCCGACCGAGACACCGCCGAAGCCGACACCGTGATAGCCCCGCTCGCGCCCGATGAAGCGGGTGCGCGTGCCCTGGCCGATGGCGCGCTGGTAGGCGAGCGCGATCTTGAGCGCGGTGTCGACGGACTCGGAACCCGAGCCGGTGAAGAACACCCGGTCGAGCCCGGCGGGCGCGATCTCAGCAAGGCGGGTCGCGAAATCGAAGCCGATGGGGTGGCCCATCTGGAAGGCGGGCGCGAAATCCATCGTGCGGATCTGGTGGGAGACCGCGTCCGCGATTTCCTCGCGCCCGTGCCCGGCATTGACGCACCACAGGCCCGCCGTGCCATCGAGGATCTCGCGGTCGTCCGCCGAGCGGTAGAACATGCCGCGCGCTTCGGCGAGGAGGCGGGGCTGCGACTTGAACTGGCGGTTGGCGGTGAAAGGCATCCACCAGGCGGCAAGATCGGGCGTGTTCATCGGGGCAGGACTTTCCGGACGCGGTAAAACGAACCAGTGCAGCGTGGCACGTTCCGCGCGCCGCGAAAAGCCTCAGGCAACCTCGCGCAGCGCCGGCAGCGCGCAGACAGCATCGAGGCCGAGTACGTGGGCAACGCGCCCCAGCCCCATCCACACCGCGACGCAGAAGGCGAGATCGACGATCTCGTCATCGGTGAGCGCGGCCTTGCAGCGCGTCCAGAAATCCTCGTCGGTGGCGAGCGCTTTGGGATCGAGCCCGACTTTCTCGGCATATTCGATGGCGAGCTTCTCGCGCTCCGACAGGACCGGCGAAGTCCGCCATTCGTGAACGGCAGCGTAGAACGCCTCGTCCGGCGCCGGGCCATTCGTACGCTCGATGTCCGGCCGATCGCGCAGCACGCGAAAGTTCTGGCAGAGCTGGCACCCGTTGATCAGCGCCGTGCGCATCCGCGCGCCTTCGAACAGGCGGGTGGGCAGCTTCGACATGCGGTAGGTGACATCGGAAAAGCCGAAAGCGGCGTTCACGATCTCGGGCGCATAGTGCTCCGAGAGGTGGCCGAGCGGGTTCATGTGATGGGCTTCGGGCAGAGCAACACGCATGGCATCCTCCTTCATGGTCTGGCACAGGGCCTGCGGGCGATCAGACGCCCGGCAGCCCGCGTTCTCCACTCCCGAATCTGACAGGCGCGGGCTGTGCAGGAAAGGGACGTTCGGCGGGGAAGGTTGACGGGGTTGACACAGTCCAGAGCAAAAACCGGCAGCCCCGGCGCAGGGCGATCTGTCCCGCAGGAGGACGGCCGAAAGCGGCGGATTTGCAAGGATTCGCAGCGCATTTCGGGACTATGCCGCAAGCGTGTGCATGTAGGACAGCAGTTTATAAATAACAGACGCGTCTGTTATTTATCGGGATGTGAGAAGACTGTTTAGGGAGTGCTGGAACGGGGTTTGGGATGGGGCAGGTGTGTGGCAGGATCGATGGAGGGCGTGAGGTTTGGGGATTTGGTAAAGTGTCACCGTAATTCGTAATCCAGATGTCTGCGAGGAAATCCTCGGCTATTGAATTGAATTTGGCATGATTGGGAGCGGTTCATGGCAATCATTACCGGCACTGGTTCCAACGACACCTTGTCCGGAACCTCCGCCAATGATGAGCTCACTGGCGGTGCAGGCAATGACATTTTTGCGTTTACAGGGCGCCTGTTCGGTGAAGACGTCATCACCGACTTCGTACAAGGTCAGGACCGGATCAATCTCTCTGCCCTGGGCATTGCCGATCTGGCAACGTTGCAGGACTTCATCACAGAGAACCTTGGCAATACCGTCATCCGCTTGGTCTACGACAGCACGCTGGAAACAATCACCATCAATGGCATCGTGCCAAGCAAACTGACTGCCAGCGATTTCATCTTCAACACCTCGGCGGCGGCGTTATCTCTCACAGGAACCGGCAACGGCGACATCCTGTTCAGCGGCAATGGCAACGACACGCTGAACGGCGGCGATGGTGACGACGTTCTCTACAGCGGCGCCGGTGCCGATACACTCGTCGGCGGCAACGGTGATGACTGGCTGCGGGGCGGCAGCGGAAACGACATTTTTCGCTACACCGCGCGCCGGTTCGGCAGCGATGTGATTGCAGACTTCGTGAGCGGGCAGGACAAGATTGACCTCTCGGGCCTTGGTGTAGCCGATCTGGCGACGCTGTCGAACTACATGTCCGATGATGGTGGCACTACCGTGATCCGCCTGCGCTATGGCGGCGAATCGGAATCCATCACCCTCATTGGCATTCCGCTCAGCGGGCTGACGGCGGGCGATTTCATCTTAACCCCCGCAGCAACGTCTCCCACTGGGACCGTCGCCGACGACGTACTGTTCGGCGGTAATGGCAACGACACCATCGACGGCTCCAGCGGTTACGACGACCTTTACGGCGGCGCCGGTGCCGATACCCTCATTGGCGGCATTGGAAATGACCTGCTGACGGGCGGAAGCGGCAACGACATATTTGCCTACACTGCCCTTGCGTTCAACCACGATACAATCACGGACTTCGTCAAAGGTCAGGACAGGATCAATCTCGCACCCCTTGGCTTTGGCGATCTAGAGACGCTGTTGCCCTTTATCTCGGAGAACCAGGGCAATACCGTGATCAGTCTGCCCTTCGCCAATACACAGCAAACGATCACTATAAAAGGCATTCTTCCCAGCCAGCTGACTCCAAGCGACTTCATCTTCGACACTGCGACGACAGCAAAGACGCTGACCGGAAGCCTTGGATTAGACGTGCTGATCGCCGGAAATGGCAATGATACGCTGGATGGCAGCTATAACGATGACGTTCTCATCGCCGGTGCCGGTGCCGATACGCTGATCGGCGGCGATGGCAACGATACACTCTGGGGCGGGAGCGGCAATGACAGGCTCCTCGGCGGCTCGGGTGCGGACACGCTGATTGGCGGCTCGGGCCGGGATACGCTGACCGGCGGCAGCGGCAACGACACGTTTTCGGGCAGCGCGGCGGAGCTCAGCGGCGATACGATCACGGACCTCGATGTCGGCGACCGGATCACCTTTACCGGGGCCT
>NZ_LJHZ01000082.1:0-1999 GCF_001296055.1 Novosphingobium sp. AAP93 | reverse complement strand
AAGCAGTGAATCAGGTCAGCCCGCCGAGCGCCAGAGTTTTTCGAACCGTCCAACTGTCATAAAGAGACTTCAATGGCGGCAGGATTTGCTTGATTCGGAGCTCTTATGGCGAACCTCACCGGCACTGTGAACAACGACACCCTGTCCAGCACATCCGCCGATGACCAGTTCACCGGCGGGGCAGGGAATGACATCTTTGCGTTCGTGGATCGTCGGTTCGGCGATGATCTTATAGCCGATTTCGTGCAAGGTCAGGACAGGATCGATCTCTCGGCCCTTGGCATTGGAGATCTCGAGACGCTGTCGCCCTACATCTTCGAGGACGTTGGCAGCACCGTCATTGCCTTGGTCTACGGCGGCTTACCGGAAACCATCACCATCGCTGGCATTCTGCCGAGCCAGCTGACCGCCGGCGATTTCATTTTCAACACCGCGACGACTGCGGCGTCACCTGCCGCAACCTCAAGCAACGACGTTCTGTTCGGCGGCAACGGCAACGACACGCTGGACGGCGCCGGTGGTGACGACGAACTCAACGGCGGTGCCGGTGCCGATACGCTCGTCGGCGGCAGCGGCGATGATACGCTGCGGGGCGGCAGCGGGAACGACATTTTTAGCTACACCGCCCGTCGGTTCGGCGACGACGTGATCACGGACTTCGTGCAAGGTCAGGACAGGATCAATCTCTCAGCCTTCGGCATTGCCGATCTGGAGACGCTTTCGCCCTATATCTTGGAGAGCCTTGGCAGCACCGTGATAAGCCTTGTTTACGGAGGCTTGTCGGAATCGATCACCATCAGTGGCATTCTGCCGAGCCAGCTGACCGCCAGCGATTTCATCTTCAGCACTACGACGAGCGCGGCGTCGCCTGCAGCAACCTCAAACGACGACGTGCTGTTCGGTGGCAACGGCAACGACACCCTGAACGGCGGCGATGGCAACGATGAGCTCAACGGCGGCGCCGGCGCCGACACGCTCGTGGGCGGCGCAAGCGACGACACGCTGCGGGGCGGCAGCGGAAACGACATTTTTGGCTATACCGCCCGTCGGTTCGGCGAAGACGTGATCGTGGACTTCGTGCAAGGTCAGGACCGGATCAATCTCTCGGCACTTGGCATTGCCGATCTGGCGACGCTGTCTCCCTACATCGCTGAAAACCTCGGCAACACCATCATCATCCTGTTCTACGACGGCTTGCAGGAATCCATCACCATCAATGGCATTCGGCCGAGCCAGCTGACCGCAAGCGATTTCATCTTCAGAACTGCAACGACGGCGGCGTCACCTGCAGCGACCGTCAACGACGATGTGCTGTTCGGCGGCAACGGCAACGACACGCTGAACGGCGGCGATGGCAACGACGAGCTCAACGGCGGCGGCGGTGCTGATACGCTCGTGGGCGGGACTGGCAATGACTGGCAGGTTGGCGGCAGTGGGAACGACATTTTTGGCTATACCGCCCGTCAGTTCGGCGAAGACGTGATCATAGACTTCGTGCAAGGTCAGGACCGGATCAATCTCTCGGCGCTTGGCATTGCCGATCTGGCGACACTGTCGCCCTACATCTCAGAGAACACCGGTAGCACGGTCATCCGCCTGGTCTACGGCGGACAGCAGGAAACCATCACCATTTATGGCATTCTGCCGAGCGAGCTGACTGCCAGCGATTTCATCTTCAACACCGCGACGACGGCGGCGTCACCTGCAGCAACCTCAAGCGACGACGTGCTGTTCGGCGGCAACGGCAACGACACGCTTGACGGCAGCGATGGCAGAGATGCTCTCAACGGCGGCGCCGGTGCTGATACGCTGATCGGCGGAATGGACAACGATACACTCTGGGGCGGCAGCGGCGATGACACGCTCTTTGGCGGCTCTGGCACGGACACGCTGACCGGCGGCAGCGGCAACGACACCTTCTCCGGCAGCGCGGCGGAACTGAACGGCGATACGATCACGGACCTCGATGTCGGCGACCGGATCACCTTTACCGGGGCCT
>NZ_LJHZ01000081.1:0-14144 GCF_001296055.1 Novosphingobium sp. AAP93 | reverse complement strand
CCCCCGCCGCGACTTCCGCCGGGCGGATGGTCACCGGCAGATCACCCACCGGCGGCTCCAGCCCCAGCTTGCGGCGCAGCGCCGCGAGCAAGCCCGGGGGCGTATCCATTCGCGGCGGTACGGCCTGTCCTGTCCGGAGCAGCGCCCTTTCGGGCTCCGGCGGATTAACCCGGCGCACGCGCACCGGCGCCGAGGCATCGCCCTGCAGGCCAAGCTGCGACCACGCCATCGGCGAGAGCGCCACCAGTCCATCACCGCTCATCGGCCCGCGCCGGTCGATCCGCACAAGGATGGTCTTGCCACTCGAAAGCGACGTCACTTCGACATAACTCGGCACCGGCAGCGTGCGGTGCGCGCCGTTGATCCGCCCGGCCCTGCCTTCATCGGCGCCCATCTCCACTGCCTTGCCAACGGCGTCATAGTTGAGCGTGTCCGCAGGCGTGTAGGTGACTTCGTCCACCACGAAAGGTTCGCCCAAGGTCACCGGATAGTCGCCGGCCGGCCCCGACACGTCCGGCGCAGCGGCCTTGCGGTCACGCGCGGTCACCGGATCGGCAAGACCTGCACCCAGCGCCAGCACCATCGCCAGCGCCAGCACGCCGTTGTTCGTGTTAACGGGCAATTTCATCAGCCAGAAGTCCCACCGAGAGGGCGTAGAGATTCGAGCAGTTGTAATCGAGGATAACTCGATAATTTCCGGTTAGCAGGTAGGCGGTCTGTCCTGGGCCATCGGGTTCGAGCAGGCTGGCGAGCGTATCATCGGCCAAGGTCGGCGCGCGCGGCACCACGCCGAGCGCCTTCCATTCGCGCACGCTCTTCCACTGCGAATGCCGCGCGAAGACCTGCGGACAGCGCGGACTTGCGAGCGCCGTGCCCAGCGCGGGCCGGTCCAGCGGCAAGGTCACATCCGCCGCCACGCCCCAAGGCTCCCCAGGCCGCCAGCCCGCATCGCGGAAGTAGTTGGCGATCGAGGCCAGCGTGTCCTGCTTGCTCGCCCAGATGTCCGCGAAACCGTCGCCATCAGCATCCTGCGCCACGCGCAGATAGACGCTCGGCAGGAACTGCGGATTGCCGAAGGCGCCGGCCCAGCTGCCGACCAGCTTGGCTCTCGGCACGCCCCGGTCGACCATCTTGAGCAGCGCGATGAATTCGTCAGCAAACAGCGCTCGGCGTCGGCCCTCATAGGCCAGAGTGGCGAGCGAACGCGCCAGATCGAAATCGCCGGTGTAGGATCCGTAGTTCGTCTCGTGCCCCCAGATCGCCAGCACGATCTTGGGCGGCACGCCGTAGCGCTGCTCGATCCCGGCGAGATAGTCCGCCGAGGCGAGGTACTGCCGCCGCCCGCCACCGATCCGCGCCGCATCGACGTGCGTGCGGTGATAGCCTGCAAAGGCGGGGATCGACGATGACGTACCCGGTTGCGCCCGGTCCAGCGCGATGACCCTGGGGTTCTCGGTGAGGCCCGTCATGACCGAAGTGATGGTCTCCTCGCGCACGCCCTCGGCCCGTGCTTTGGCAGCCAGATACTGGAGATACCCCTGAAATCCGGCCGCCCCTTCATCGCCCTGCGCGCCGGCCGGCCCCGCCAGCAAGGACAGCGCCAACGCGGCAAACCCGGCCCGAACAAGACCCAGTGTCAGTGGAACATGAAAACGGATCGGCAACTGCATCGCGAATGACAGTCGCACAGCACGGCCAAGCTGGGAATCCCTCAATCGATGAATTGCGTGGGAAGTGCCTCAGGCCCCCATGCAAAACCTCTTGCGAGACTTGCCCAGCCCGCTATCGGCATTGCTCGCGCACAAAAGCGCTGCGGACAGGTGGCCGAGTGGTTTAAGGCAGCGGTCTTGAAAACCGCCGTGGGTGGAAGCTCACCGTGGGTTCGAATCCCACCCTGTCCGCCACTGATAGTGCTTTTAAGCCTTAAAATCAGTGCTTTATGTCGATGCGAAAAATGGGGCCCCACTTGTGGCCCCATTTCTTGCTTCTGTCAGTTGCCTTGATCGGGGTGGTCAAGCCGTCACGCGTACGTTGACGACTTCTGAAAGCCAGCGCGTGGCCCGCTCCCTCACCTCGGCAACCTCGCTGGCAACCGCCAACTCCATGATCGATTCGAGGTCGTAGCAGGACAAGGCAAAATCGAGCCGCCGCGAGGCGCGATCGGCGACGGCCGGGAACTGGATCACATTGGACATGGCGTTGCTCCTGTGTGGTTCGGAGCCCCCTATTCTTAACATGAAAACGCCGCTGTCTACGAGATAGTGGTCGGCTGACAAAATCAGCACGGCCAACACCGGCAGCGCCGCGGAGATCCTTGCCCTAGCCCTCTTCGGCCCCCGGCCGCTGTCACAGCGCTGGTTGGCGAGGCCAACAAAGCCAACAGAAGCCGACGCCCTGCCGGCGGATCGAGGACGAACAGAAGGCAGGCGGGTGCATAACGGCGGCGAGGCCGACCCCACCCCCCCGGGGGTACCCAAACGCCGAGCCGAAAACCTATTCTCCCCGCCTCGACAAATTTTGCGGATTTTGAAAGTTCACCCTTCGCAAATAGCGGTCCCAAAAACGGGCTCTCCGATTGCGGAGAGCTTTCAATTCACCGAAAAAAACGCACAATATACCGACTCAATTGTGCCCGATACGCCCGGAATTTGGGGTTGACCTATGTGTGTCACCCGCAGGTTTCCTTACTTGAGCACACCCTTTTTTCGGGTGTGCGGCCCCAAATTACTGGATTGAGTAGCGTCAGGACCTGACTCATCATGGCCCTATCAGACAAGAAAGGGCAGCTAAATGAGCACAGCAACCACACTTCCAACCGACCGCAAGGCCGACAGCATCCCGGCGACGGCTGCGCGGCTCTCCGTTTCCGAGCGCACAATCTACCGCGAGATCAGCGCAGGAAAGCTCCGCGCCGTGCGCGCCGGGCGGCGGGTGCTGGTGACCCGCGAAGAGCAGGACCGGTGGCTCAACGCCCTCCCGGCCGTGCGCTGAAGGGGCCCCGCGATGACCAACGGCGGCGACATGTTTTCGTTCTGGCCGATGGGGCCGGCAAAGCCAGACGCGGGGGCCGGGCAGCGTCCGGCCAACGTGTTCCCATTCTCAACGCAGCCGCCTGCCGAGCGGCCTTCCATGCCGTGGCTGACAAGTCCCGCACAGACTGCCCCGGTCGAAGCGCAGCCAGTGGCGGTATCGATGTTCAGCACTGCCGCCGAGGTCGAGCAGCCGAGTGCCGCGCAGCCTGCCCCGCAGGGCTGGGACGAGCCGGAGCCGGAGCGAGGCTATCCATGGGACTTTCCTGAGCAGCAGCGGATGTCGCTGGCGACTGAAGTCGGCTCCACAAACGAAATCCCTTCAGAGGCCGCAGGTGAGCCTGATGAATCCGAAGCTGAAGATGACGATTGCGACGATCCGCTCCCGACGGAAGATCGGTTTCCGGAGTACACCGTGATCGAGATGAAGGTGAAGTTCTCCGCGCGTCTAAATGACCCTGCTGGGGTGGTGGTGACCCATGAGGATCTGGAAAGCTACTGGTACACCGAACACCTCACCGAGCTTCGGGACGATGGGAAGATAACCAATACTCAGTGGCGTACAAAGGTTTCGGAATACGACTCTCGCGAGGAAGAGTTTTCCGGTGCGGTACTGGTTCCAGTAGTCAAACACCTCCTTGCGCGTGGCTTCATATGTACGCCATCGCTCACCAAAATGGACTACGAGGATGCGAAAGGGGACGGTCTCACTTTTCACGCTATCATCAGGACTGACGCGGTACCCTACCTTAACGCGACGGCACTCTCGACGCTTTGCTACCTGAAAGCAAAGAGCTTCAACCTAGCTGGCACCTATGTCGATAAGGCAGAAGTGTTTGGAAAGCGCGGCAGTCTAAATTGGTACTCGGACAAAGTTCCGATCAATCAGCGGCAACGGATTGGCGCTGAAGTGCTCTATCAAAAGTGCAATGCCGGGTTCGATCAGTCAAACAATCAATGGTCCGAGTTCCTGAATTACGAGGATGAAACCGGACAGTGGTGGCTGGATCAGAACTGGCCGACGGGTTGGCGTGATGACAGGGAGCCGATTGAAGATTGGCTCGCTCGGGTTGCGCTCACAGAGGACGACATCAGGCAGCAGGTCCAAATCCTTGAGATGACCGGCGGCGACCCATTCCTCTACGACAGCATCGTCGGCACGCCTGAAACGAACAAGGAGGTCGAGTGGGTTGTCGACGGGGTCGCAGCCCGCGGCGCTGTGACACTAGTCTGCGGCCAGGAAGGCATCGGCAAATCCACGCTCTTGCACGAATTGTGCTTCAAGGTTGGGCGGATCTCCAAAGATCCCGCTGACTTTCTCGGAGCGCCGGTCTGGGGCAATCGTGTTGCCGCCATGGCGTTTGGCGAGGATCCAGCGAGCATCGTCTTTGCCCGAAAACAGGCGTTTGAGTCGACCTTTGGCCGCAGTCTCGTGGTCCAAATCATGGGGCCTTGGTCAATCGAGGAATTGGTCGCAAAGATCGATGCCATCCCGAGAGTCGACCTTTTCGTTCTCGACCCAGTGCGATCGTTCCTCGACGGCGGCGAGAGCGACAACGATGCAGTCAGCCGGTTCTACAAGCCACTCTGCGCTCTAGCCGAGCGTAAGAACTGCGCGATCATAGTCTCGCATCACGTCGGCAAGGAGAAGGCCCCGACAGACATCCGAGGCGTAGTCCCGCGTGGCGCGCAGACGTTCAAGGATCGGTCACGTCTCATCTTTGGCATGGTCCGGCGCCGAAATGGTGTGATTGGGCTCGGCGTCATCAAAACCAACTTCCCACCCTCCGCCAAGCTGTGGGGGGACCTGTTCGAGCAGCGGCTCTTCGTACAGGACGAGTCGACGTTATCGCTCTTGCCGCTCGCCGGACAGACGACCGGCAAGCCGGGCCCAGCCACCAAGGTCGATGAGAGCGGCGATCTCAGGGTAGCGGTAGACGCACTGCGCCGGCTCACCGAGGCCGGTGAAGTTGTGCACCGGACAGGGGCGAGCGAACTGTTCAACCGGCAGTGCGAGGAGCTTGCCGGGTGGTCTCGGGCACGGGTCCGGAAGGCCGTGCAGGCCGCGATCGACGCCGGGATGGTCACCAACCCGGAAGATGGCAGTGGACTCCACGTAAATAACTTTAATACGGGTATTTAGTGGCAATATCTCACGTGATATAAGAGGTTTGTCGGTTCTGCCGTTGCCGGTTGCCAACACGTTGCCAAAGTCGGCAACGGCAATTTGGAAACGGCAGATTTCCGCCATTTTCTCGTTGCCAAGGGCTGGCAACGGGGGTGGCTCTGGAGGCCGAAAAATGGCTGATTTCCGCCATTACCGGTTACCATTGCCGCTAAAGAGAGAGGGAGGGCCCCCTAAGAGGGGCCCCCTCTCACTCTCAGCCTTTAGCCCGCGAACGACTGGCAACGACAAACGGAGCAGTAGCATGACGACCGAACCCCTGAGGAACCCCGACCCCTACACGATCTACGTCAACCCCGGCGAGACCATCGCGGCCGCATTCGCCCGCGGCCGACACCTGGTCGAAGCGTCCGGCCGGGCAGTTAGCCTGATCATCTGACACAAGGAGTGCAGTCCATGGCCCAACTGACGGAACAGCAAGCGCATTTCGTCCATCACTTTGTCTCCATGGGCTGCACTCCCACGGAAGCGGCGCGCGCCGCCGGATACGGCTCTCCGGGGCAGGAGGCGTACCGGCTTATGCGCAAGGCTCACGTAATCGAAGCCATCCGGCGGGAACAGGATCGGCTGATCAACACCGACGGCGTGCGCATTGCCTACAAGACGCTCGTCGAGGTCATGCAGGACAGGGGCGCTGCGGCAAGCGCCCGAGTGAGCGCGTCTCGCACCGTGTGGGAGGCCGCGCGGCTGTTCTCCAAGGATGCCGGCCACCGGGACGACAAGCCGTTGCAGGACATGTCGGCGGAGGAGCTAGCCGACCAGATCAAGAAGTTCGACCAGGCGCTCGTGCAGATGACCGGCACCGGCGCAGTGAACTGACCCCTCCCCTCCCGCAAAGGACGTTTGCCCATGCCCCGCACGATCACAGTGAATTTCACCGATAGCTCTCAGCACGCCGATGGATTGGCAGTCACAGGTCGGGGCAATTCTCAGGAGATGAGAGACAGCTATTGGGATGAGAATCCTCACCTGCGGCGCGCCATCGCAAGACAATCAAATTCCAGCCTAGCTGGCGTCGTTCTGATCGCGATCGGGACAGCCTTGCAAATCATCTTCATTCTTCTCGGCTTGATCTATGCTGGGTTGACCTGAATTTCTCCGAATATTCTATAAAGGTTCCGTCTGTCCTGGGCAGTACAGCAGTCTCCATTGTGGTGAACAGATATCTGTCGTTTGCCGCCATCAACAGGCCAAAAAATGGTTGCTTGTGTTGACGATCGTTCCGTCAGCGCCATATTCGCGCCATGCAAGTCAGCTTGAATCTGCACACACGCCAGCAGAGCCAGATCGACAATATCCACGATACGGATGCGCCAATGCCGGGCGAGTTGCTTGAAGCGCAAGACCTCAAAGGGAGATTCTTGGGTGCCACGCATCGACCTACGGCAGTTAGCTACACCTACAACTGCCACGGCCTCACCTTCGGTTCGCGCAGGACACAGATCGTTGACCCAGCCGAGGTTCGGAAGATTTTAACGCAGGATGCCTATCATAAAATCACCTCTGCCGACATTTTGCCCGGTGACATTGTGGTGTACATTGGGCCAGATGGCGACATTGAGCATTCCGGAGTCGTGGTGGACGTCGACAAATCCGCGCTAGTCCCGACGCCCAAGGTGCTCAGCAAGTGGGGAGTGGCTCACGAAGTGGTGCATTTTCTCCGCGATTGTCCATATGTCTCTACGAATGTAGAGTATTACAGGGTGACGGCATGATCGATCTCAAAGGCATTAATCTCGGCAATGCCCGCTCGGTCTACATGACCGCGAATACGCCGATGTATATCGTTCGCAATCTGCGGTCCGACCCGGAAATTGTGAAGCTGCACTTAAAGAACTCAGCCGACACAATCCTTGCCGAAATCAAAGAACGGCTGGAGCGCCTGCCTCTCGATTTCGAGGATCGAATTTTGCCGCTCGTTTTGCTCATCGCATTGGCGCTGAAGCAGAATCGAACGGCAATGATGGAAGCTGCGTGTTTGGACGGCAAGAGCTATCGCTGGTACAAGCCGGTGGCTGACAGTCTGGTCCAGCAAGTTCGCCCAACTTCTGTGTCGACGATTGTTGCGCCTGTCACGGTGACAGTGAAGCCTGCCGCTCCTACACAGTCGGCTTCGAGCTACAGAGTTATCGAACTCGCGGCCTCATGAAGACAATTCTTCTAGCCTGCGCGGAGTCAACCTTGCTGGATGCCAACACCAACAGGGTTAGCCTAATTAACATACACGACGAACTTTCTTCACCGCAATTTCCTTTTCTAATTCCGCTTTTTAGCGTGCTTGCTATCACAAAAAAGGAAGACGGCGAGGACGACGAAGGCTCCTGCGCAATTAGAGTTTCACTAGGGGATCAGACGGTTTTGGACGCCCCTATTTTGGTGAATTATCAAGGTGCCGATATACACCGCTCTATGCTTGGCCTACATGGCCTAGTGATTACAGGACCAGGCACGCTCAAGGTGCAGCTATTGCATAATGAAGCAGAGATCGGCGAGTGGCAAATTTCCGTAAAGCAGCTAGCGCCAGCAATTATAGTGAATGGACAGGAAGCCTAGCTACTTGTCGGCCGTGAACAGATAAGGCAACCGCCGCGTCGAAGACGGCGGGCGTTTTTTTGCTCATTGCTAATCTTCGCAGGCTGGCGATCAGCTCGATGAGGGCGCTTTATGCTCGCAGTCGTGGCGGTGGAAGTCATTAATCTTGTCGAAGCGCTGCCAGTCCATGCGGGGACTGAACGCGACCTCGCTGCGTCTGGCAAGATGCACTTGCCCTGCGACCGTGGATGAATGCTGGCTATGGCCGGCGGCCGTGATAGACCTGCAAGAGGGATCCACGATCCGGGTATGTCGCCGACGGCGACCTGCAATCGAGGCGGGCTATGATCGACAGGCCAGGTCAACGGGGAAGCGGCGCGCCCGAGGCGGCAGGTTCGGCGCTACCGCCGTTGCCCTTGCCCGTGTACGTGGTCCCGGCGGGGCTTCTGCTTCTCGCGGCAATCGCCTCGCTTCCCTACGGCTACTACCAGTTCCTTAGGCTCGTGGTCTGCGGCGCAGCTGGGCTGTGCGCATACCACTCGTGGCAATCTCGCGGCGCATGGATGGCAACAGCTCTCGCGCTGGTGGCTATTCTTTACAACCCCGTGATCAGGGTCCATCTCGAGCGCGCCGACTGGCAGGTCATCAATCTTGCCACGATCCCGCTGTTTGCTGTTGCATGGCTCATTGCGAAGCGACGCTGGGCGCACTCGTTGTGATCGTGAGGATCTTCTGGGGCTTTGTGACCTTCGCTGGCGCTGTGCTTATCTGCCATATGTGGATTGATCAAAATTCCACAGATCCAACGCCTTCCGGAGATAAAGGTGAACGCTAAGGCATCATGTTGCGCTGAATGCAGGTCAATCCGCTTGATCTGATCTGCGACGGTCCGGAATTAGGCGCTATGGTCCGCAGCAGGCCCCGAGAAGGTCGATGCACTCGACTGCTCTCAATTCTTCCTGGGGCTCGTCACTCGGCTGAACGCAGAGCCTCGTAGAGTTGTCCAGGGCCAAGCAAGATATCTTTCAGGCCATCCCTTACCTTCTGGCTGTTCAAGGCTTGCGAACTCATGACCTCATGCGCCGTCAGCGCGTCCATCACTGCGTTGAGGATTTCGTTGGCCAATGTCGGTGATGCGGCAAATTGCGACTTTGAATTGTTCTGTGCCTGCATTCGCAGCGCCCGGGACTCGAGCAGCTTTCCCTTTAGAACGTTGTTTACGTAGATGAGTTGGTCATCATCGGTCAGCTCGCCCTCAAACAGGTCGTTCACCTTAGCAATTATGTCGGCGAGGAGGGCCTTCTCCTTGTCCTGCACACTGCCTGACCCAGCAGCTGTGATGGGACCAAGCATCGGCTTGTCGCCCCCTGCGATCGTGAGATCGCGTTCGCCCTGATCCTTGAGGCTGTGATGCGTGAGTTTGACGTCTGAAAGGTCGACGCCTTCACGCTCACGCCCAAACTGGAGGAGCGGGATCAGGCGCTTGTAGAACATGAAGCGCTTCTCAACGTCGGTGCTGCCGTAGTCGAAGATCTGCGACATGAACGTGTATAGGCGGACGTAGGCGCCCATATCGTTCTTGAAGAGAACCAACGCATCGACCTCATCTCGCGCGCTGTCCGCGCCGCTCTTGTCGTCGTTGGCTTGCGCGGCCTTGAGCCGATTGGTGGCCTCCTTGAACTGAACCAGCAGGCGCTCAGCCACTGGTTCAAGGGCTGCTATCAGCTGACCCTGCGTGGCGTTGGGGTCCATCTCCACTTCGACCAGCCGCTCCACCTCATAGCTGTCGTAATGGCCAGATGCGTCGAGCTTCGCCCGCAGGTCGAAGATCATGTTGGGGTCGGTCGATGCCTCGATCTCGGCGGTTTCGTAATACTGCCGGAACGCCTGAAGCACCTCTTCCGAGCTGTTCACGAAGTCCAGAACGTAGGTCGTGTCCTTGCCCGGATATGCCCGGTTGAGGCGCGACAGCGTCTGCACCGCCTGGATCCCCGCGAGCCGACGGTCGACATACATCCCGCACAGCAGCGGTTGGTCGAAGCCAGTCTGAAACTTGTTCGCCACCAGCAGGATCTTGCAATCCTCGTCGGTGAACGCCTCGCGGATGTCCCGCCCCTTGAGCGTGGGATTGAGCTTCGCACTGGTCTCCGTGAGTGGCTCGCCGGTGCCGTCTGGGTCGGCAATGTCGCCCGAGAAGGCGACCAGCGTGCTCATCTTGTATCCCTGCGACTTGATGTAGCTATCGATCGCCATCTGCCAGCGCACGGCCTCGACCCGGCTGCCAAGCACGACCATGGCCTTCGCCTTGCCGTTCAGCAGTGGCGCCACGTTCTCGCGGAAGTGCTCGACGACGATGTGGACCTTCTGGGCGATATTGTAGGGATGGAGGCGGACCCAGCGCATGATGCCCTTCATGGCCGCGCTTTTCTCGACTTCTTGCTCGTCCCACTCCTCGCCGGCATTGGCCAGCTTGAAGGCCAGCCGGTAGGGCGTGTAATTCTTCAGCACATCGAGGATGAAGCCTTCCTCGATCGCCTGCCGCATCGAGTAAACATGGAACGGCGCGGGCTTGTTGGTCTCGCTCGCTGCTGCATCCGGGTTCGGACGCCGGCCGAAGAGCTCCATAGTCTTGGTCTTCGGCGTTGCGGTGAAGGCCACGTAGGTCACGCCGTCCTTGGCCGCGCGAGCTGCCATCTGCGCCGCGAGAATGTCCTCGGCTGAGATCTCGCCGCCGTCGCCGAGTTCTGCCAGTTCCTCTGGCGACAGGACGGCCTTGAGCTTGGACGCTGTCTCACCCGCCTGGCTGCTGTGCGCTTCGTCAGCGATCACCGCGAAGCGCTTGCCCTGCGTGGCCGCGCGCTCGCGCACAGCTTCCAGCGCGAACGGGAAGGTCTGCATGGTGCAAACGATGATCTTCTTGCCTGCATCCAGGGCATCCGCCAGCGCCGCGCTCTTGCTGCCGCTGTCGCTGGTGATCGTGGCAACAACGCCCTTGGTTCGTTCGAACTCGAACAACGCCTCCTGAAGTTGCGCGTCGATCACGTTGCGGTCAGACACCACAATCACGCTGGAGAAGATCTTGGCGTCGCTCTCGTCGTGCAGGTCAGCGAGGAAATGCGCGGACCAGGCGATCGAGTTGGTCTTGCCCGATCCGGCGCTGTGCTGGATCAGAAAACGGCCCCCGGCCCCTTCGGCCTTTACCTGTGCGCGCAGCTTCCGCGTGGCGTCGAGCTGGTGGTAGCGCGGGAAAATAATCCCACCGATCTGCTTCTTCTTGTCGCGCCGGGCGATCATGTAGCGGCCGATGATTTCCAGCCAACTGTCGCGCTGCCAGACTTCCTGCCACAGGTAGGCAGTGGGGTGGCCGGGGCCGTCGGTGGGGTTGCCGGCGCCGCCGTCGTTGCCGCGATTGAAGGGCAAGAAGCGGGTCGCGCCGCCCTCCAGCCGAGTGGTCATCATCACATCGCGGTTGCTGACCGCGAAATGGACGAGCGCGCCGGTTGCGAACGTCAGAAGCGGTTCGCCGCGCGGGTTCCGGTCGAACTTGTATTGGTCGATCGCGTCGGCGATGGTCTGGGTGAAGTTGGTCTTCAGCTCAGCCGTGGCGACGGGGATGCCATTGAGGAACAGGCCGAGGTCGATGCTGTTCTCGTTCGCTTTCGAATACCGAAGCTGGCGCACCACGCGCAGACGATTGGCCTCATACCGCGCGACGATGGCGCTGTTCATCCCCGAAGCCGGCGCGAACTGGGCGAGGCTGACGAGGCCCTTCACGCCGATCATCTCGATCCCGTAGCGCAGCACATCGAGCGTGCCGCGATCATCGAGCGACTTGCGCACCCGGTCGCACAGAACGTCGATGGCAGCATGCCCATGCGACTTGGTGAGTGCCTCCCACACTGCGGGCTGGCTCACCTCCAGCCAGGTCTGCAAGTCCTCGGGATAGAGTGCGCGTGCGCGGTCGTAGCAGGCGGCCGAGCCTTCCTCGTAAAGCCAGTCGGCAGCCTTGAGATCGGCGCAGATCTCGTCCTCGAAGCTGATTTCCTTGTGGATGCTCATCCCGCACCGCCGGTCGTCGGGACCCAAATCTGTTTAAGCGGCAGCTTTGCGCGGGTTTCCTCCTTCAGGTCTGCATAGGTGCGAAACAGCGCCTTCAGCAACTCATCCATCTGCCACAAGCGCAGCTTGAAGAAATTGTTGTCGAGCTCCTTCTGGGCGACCTGATTGACGCCGCCGATGCTTACGAGCAGCCCTGTCTGGGCTTGGGAGTTCGAGACTGAACCGATCAACCTCAACACGACATCATGATTGGCCGCGCCGTCGCCGGACTTGACCTGCACGCAAATCCGATCCTCACCCAGACCGAGGGTCCCACCGGCGGCGAGAATGTCGACGCCTCCGTCAGCGCCGGGTGGTGACAGCTTTGTCGTGTAACCCTCGGCATTGAGAATTTGCGCGACCAGATCGGCAAGCGCGTGCCCAGCGAATTCCGATTTGATCAACGAAATGATCTGCTGGTTCGCCAAGTCCTCAATGTCCTGCGTCGCTTCCGCCGCATCTACAGTGTCGTCCGTTGCAGGAGCAGGCGTGGAAGCCGTTCCTTGGCGCCCCATGAGGATGCCCGGATCGCTACCCGTCGCGAGCACGGTCTTGACCCGTTCCACCGCATTGTTCCGCTTGATCTCGCAAACGGTCATGAACGCACCGAACGAAAAGCGCAGGTCCTGTTTGAAGGCTTCGCGTGGAATGGCTTCGTTCAGCCACTTGACGGCGCGGGTGTGATAAGTTGGGCTGTTGGGGTCATATTGGTATGGCCCCGTCACTTCCCCAATGGCCACGCCACTGGTCAGCTTCCGAGGTAGGACCATAAGGTCACCCACCTCGATCACATGGGCAAACTGGTTGAGCTGGGCGGCAAAATTCTTGAGCGTGTTGGCGCTCCTTGCCGGCAAGACCTCATCAAGGTGACCCAAGATGGCCGCACGATCGGCGAACTGTGACAGATCGCCGACTTCATTGAAGTCGATCATGGCTTTGCCCATCGCGATCGCGTTGGCTTCCTGCTCACCGTGCCGACCGGCACGAACGATCCAGAGGCGGGTCATGCAGTTCTGCTCCTGATGGCAAGCTTGGCAAAGCCTTCGATGGCCTCGGGGCGCATGACGAACGTGCTGTCGTCGTCGTTGTAAATCACGAGTATGCCCGAATAGAACAATCCGGGCCGCACCACCGCAGGTTCGGCTTGCCACAGCAGGTGCATGCGGTCTGCGCACATCGAGCCGAAGTGTAGGTCCCAGCCATTGTCCTTCCAGCCGAGGTGGCGAGAGAGTTCGGCATTGGTGCTGCCGGGGCGATCGAGCAGCACCTGAATGATCCGCTCCTGCGTGGGGGTGGGCGGCATTCTCGTGAAGGCGAAGACCACACGCTCCGCCTTTGGCAGGGCCTGTGCGGTGGTGACCAGTTCCTTGTCTTCGTGCAGCGCCTGCGCATCGAGCGCGGCAAGGGCTTTGGTGGCTGCATCAACCCATTGGGGATCGCCTGAGGCGAGCTTCTCCGCGACGTTGGCGCGCAGTTTCTTGCGCTCGTCGAGCGTCATGCTTGGGATCTTGGCTATGATCTTGTCGATGCTCATGCGGTTTCCAGCTCGGGTGCTTGCGGCACCAGACCGCGCACGTCGATCTTGCCGGTGACGGCGGCGGAGATTAGCGCGGCTCGGCGTTCTTGCAGGAGGGCGATGGCGGATTGAGCTTCGGCGATCAGCCGTTCAAAGCCGTTGCTCTTCGTCTCGACGTATTCAGCTATCGCCAACATCTCATCTTCGGGAGGGATGGGTATCTCAAATGCCTCGATCTGCCCCCCGCTAATGTGTGGGACGCTCACTCCGGTCATCTCAGGTGCGCAGTGATGGAAGAACGCTTCGTGACGCATGCATTGGAGAATGAAGCCATTTGCGCTCCCTGAGTAGCTCCTGATCGCGGCGACTCGTTGGAGCAAAAGGCAGGGCAAATCATTCTCTGTGATTTCTGCAACGCGCAATCCGTCACCGATCCAAGGACGATCCATCCCAAGCACGATGTCACCCACCTTCAATTCCCAACTCTCAAGTCCGTCATCGGGTTCGCGCGACCAATAGACGGTGTCGTCGTTCCAGCGGATACCGTTCGCAGAGAGATTGATACCCCGCAGCAGTCGCCAGTCTTCGCTATCAGCCGAAAAATCTGCAGCCGAAAATGCATAGCCAGCCAGCACGACCGCGATGCGCTTGAGCGGCGCGACGTCCCAATGCACCGGGATTTCGCCCAGCCATTCGATGCCGCTGTCTTTCATGGGGGCGTTGGGGTTTAGGGTCAGGACCCATTAAATTGCTTGCGCAGACGGTGATTGGTTGATTCAAGGTC